>CAJXCR010000012.1 GCA_913051825.1 uncultured Halieaceae bacterium | reverse complement strand
CTACCAGGGTATCTAATCCTGTTTGCTCCCCACGCTTTCGCACCTTAGCGTCAGTGTCGAGCCAGGAGGCCGCCTTCGCCACCGGTATTCCTCCACATATCTACGCATTTCACCGCTACACGTGGAATTCTACCTCCCTCTCCCGCACTCTAGTCTGCCAGTATCGGATGCAGTTCCCAGGTTGAGCCCGGGGCTTTCACATCCGACTTAACAAACCGCCTACGCGCGCTTTACGCCCAGTAATTCCGATTAACGCTTGCACCCTCCGTATTACCGCGGCTGCTGGCACGGAGTTAGCCGGTGCTTCTTCTATAGGTAACGTCACGGCTCAAAGGTATTAGCTTTGAGCTTTTCCTCCCAATTGAAAGTGCTTTACAACCCTAAGGCCTTCTTCACACACGCGGCATAGCTGCGTCAGGGTTTCCCCCATTGCGCAATATTCCCTACTGCTGCCTCCCGTAGGAGTCTGGGCCGTGTCTCAGTCCCAGTGTGGCTGATCATCCTCTCAGACCAGCTATGGATCGTCGCCTTGGTAGGCTTTTACCCCACCAACTAGCTAATCCAACGCAGGCTCATCCGATAGCGCGAGGCCCGAAGGTCCCCCGCTTTCCCCCATAGGGCGTATGCGGTATTAGCTTGAGTTTCCCCAAGTTGTCCCCCACTACCGGGCAGATTCCTACGCGTTACTCACCCGTCCGCCGCTTTACTCGATCCCGAAGGATCTTTCTCGCTCGACTTGCATGTATTAGGCTTGCCGCCAGCGTTCAATCTGAGCCATGATCAAACTCTTCAGTTTAATCTTTTACCTCTACCATAAAGGTTAAGAGGGGACGGTTACGCGGAAACCCCGCTTGACCATCCAAATCTCGGCTCAGATACAATTCGAAATCATGAATTTCATGAGTCACTTATTGTATCTGAATAGTTGTGACAACTATCCCAACAAGTGCCCACACAATTGTTTTCGTCTAATTTTTAAATTACTCCTGAGACGTCAAGCCGCAGGAATCCTCCAGGCTTTCTAGCCCGGAAGGGCGCCATTATACTCAAGCCAAGCCCGTCTGCAAGGACTATTCACCAGTTTATTTATTTTGGCATTTTCCCGCATTCTTATGTCAAATTTTTACTTCTTTGCAACCGCAAATCGATCGAAAAAAATCGACGATGAATTCGCCAAGCTAAAAGAAAAAGAACTGCTGCGCTAAAAACAATCGCTTTAGTGAAATCTGAACGCACTTGCAAATACACGTGCAGACAGGCAAATATTGAAGCCAAATAAATTAATTTATGCAAAGCACTCCAGTAAGCCCCAAACATTTTCTGATGGTAATGAGTAGAAGTAACCGCCAAAGGAAGCAACAACAACCAGCAAAGAAAACCAAGAATAATATAAGGGCGCTTAAGTATCTCTAGCTTTAAGTATATCCAGCCAATATCAATGTAAAAATATAGATAACTAGCCGCATGCAGGCTGGCATAAAAAAAAGCGAACAGCCCCATCTGCCGCCGCAGTTGAAGAAAAACCTTTAAACCACTTGCGTGACGCAACGGAGACATCGAAAGCGCCAAGATAAGCATTAAAAAGGTCGCGTCGCCTGTTTCATGCATTATGTAGCTAACAACATCGGGACCGGACCGACCGAAAATCAAATCTGTCGCCAGAAGTGTCATGGGCACCAAGCATAATAGAAAATTTATTACTCTAAACACGGCACTTAAAATCAGAAATACTTCTTCAAATCCATTCCTGCATATAGTGAACCCACTTGCTCTGCATAACCATTGAATAGCTCAGTATTAATACGTCTAGGGTCAAAAAACGAAGTGGGTAAACGACGCTCAGTTCTCTGACTCCATCTAGGATGCGAAACATCGGGGTTTACATTGGCATAAAATCCGTACTCATTTGGCGCGAGTTTTTGCCAAGTCGTAGAAGGCTGACTTCGAAGTAAGCGAATGGAAACCAATGATTTTATGCTTTTAAAGCCATATTTCCATGGCACTACTAGTCTAATTGGGGCTCCATTTTGATTCGGTAACGTTTTACCATACAGGCCTACGGCCAGCAAACTAAGAGGATGCATCGCTTCATCAATCCTAAGACCTTCACGGTAAGGCCAATCTATAGAACCAAAAATAGATCTTGTACCCGGCATTTCTGTTGGACGATATAAGGTGCGAAACTCCACATACTTGGCGCTACTTTTTGGTTCAAATCTGGCTAATAACTTACTGAGAGGAAAACCTATCCATGGAATTACCATTGACCAGGCTTCTACGCATCTAAGCCGATAGATTCTCTCTTCTAATTGAAATGAAGATAAAATATCTTCTAAATGCAAAGTACCAGGATGCAACACCTCTCCTTGCACTTCTAAAGACCAAGGATCAGTAGTTAAGCTTTGAGCATGCTTTTCTGGATCAGTTTTACCCGTTCCAAACTCGTAAAAATTACAATATCTTTTCACATCCTCTAGCGGGGTTTTCAATTCCTTGGTAAAAAAACCCTGCCTTGAATCAACCGCATTCGAGTAAGGCAATTCAAGATCAGACGCTGACGCAGGGCTTTTATGCAGCACCTGGCTAGGAATTATCGACGCTCCAGCCATCTTAATTAAACTTCTACGACTGAGATAAGTATGTTCGGATGTTATTTCCGAAGAATTTATTTTAGGAATGTCGAAGTTTTTTTTCACGGAAAACTATTTTCTGATGTCAAAAAGAAGATCTCGTATCTAAAAATTTTAAGGGAGTGTTTCTATTATTTTTGGCTATGACTTAACTTCAACCAGCTTTTCAATTGAATAATGGGACCAGAAAAGAGATAGGTTAAACCCGTCAATAAAAACACTCTCGGAGGGTCTACAGTGACTAACCCAAAAACCAAAACGACCAAAAAAATCACCACAAAAGGTACTCGACTTCGAAAATCAATGTCTTTAAAGCTATAGTAAGGCACATTGACCACCATCATCACTCCCACAATACCCGTAAAAACAGCTATGGCTAATGAAACTTCTCCAGCAAATGCTGATCCGACCCATCCTAAGTCGAGACAAGTCCAAACAAAGGTTGCCAAAATTCCAGCTGCAGCCGGGCTAGCTAAGCCATTAAAATAAGCCTTGGCTTTTTTATCAAGTTCAGCTGAAGCTGACTGGGTATTAAATTTGGCTAATCTAAGTGCGGTGCAGGCCACATAAACAAATGAAACGCTCCAACCTACTTTTCCAAGATTCCCAAGTGTCCAGGTAAACATCAATAATGCTGGGGCTAATCCGAAAGAAACCATATCCGATAAGCTATCGTATTCAGCGCCAAATTTACTTGATGTATTGGTTAAGCGAGCAACTCGACCATCCAAGATATCAAATATCATTGCAAAAACGATAGCGATCGCAGCTGCCTCAAATCTTCCATCAATTGACGCAACTATCGAGTAAAATCCTGCAAATAAAGCTCCGGTAGTAAAGAGATTGGGCAAAAGAAAAATCCCTTTTCTTCTCACCTTTTTCCCTTCTACTGAGACCAGCTCCTCATGCTCGTCAACTAAGCCATCTAATGGCACCGCAGTAGGGGTGAGTTCTTTATCAATATCTTGAGTAACCGTATTTGCGTCTTCATTGTTCATTATATTCAGTCCTTTTTGACCTCCAGATATAATATCAAAATAAGTAGGCAGATGGATAACACTTCTATATTGGATAATAATAACATTCACGACCTCATATCCTTTAATAGACATGCTTTTTCCACCTTTCATACAAATAGTAAAGGAAAATTTTACCTACAAAGAAAAAGTGAGTATCTTTCACACCTTGGAAACGTATATTCACGGCTAAAGGATATTATGAGCAAAAATTACTTCAACTCTCTCACCCTAAGAAAACAATTAGAACAACTTGGGAAATGTCGCTTCATGGATCCCGAAGAATTTTCCGCTGGAGTCGAACCTCTAAAAAATAAAAAATTGGTTGTTGTTGGCTGTGGAGCACAAGGGCTAAACCAGGGATTAAACCTACGAGATAGCGGCCTTGATGTTACCTATGCACTTCGCAAGGAAGCGATATCAGAAAAACGCCAATCTTGGACCAATGCTACCGAAAATGGATTTGCGGTCGGCACCTATGAAGATCTTATCCCTCAAGCAGATTTAATTCTAAACCTTACTCCAGATAAACAACACACCAGCGTTGTTACAGAACTCATGCCATTAATGAAATCTGGTGCCTGTCTCTCCTACTCACACGGATTCAATATTGTAGAAGAAGGAATAAAAATCCGTGACGATATAACAGTAATAATGGTCGCACCAAAGTGCCCTGGGACCGAAGTCCGACAAGAATATCTGCGAGGCTTCGGAGTGCCCACATTAATTGCAGTACACGGCGAAAATGACCCTGAGGAAAAAGGTTTAGAAATAGCAAAAGCGTATGCAGCTGGAACCGGAGGGCATCGAGCAGGAGTTCTGGAATCATCCTTTATTGCCGAAGTCAAATCAGATCTCATGGGAGAACAAACTATCTTATGCGGAATGCTACAAACCGGTTCAATCTTATGTTTCGATCGAATGATTGAATTGGGAATTGAATCGGGACATGCGTCGAAATTAGTCCAATTTGGATGGGAGACAATTACTGAAGGATTAAAGCATGGAGGGATAACCAACATGATGGACAGATTAAACAATCCTTCTAAAATCCGTGCTTTTTACCTTTCTGAAGAATTGAAGCGATTAATGAAACCACTTTATGAAAAACATCAAGACGACATAATGACTGGCAACTTCAGTTCAACGATGATGAAGGATTGGGTTGATGATGATAGAGATCTCCTAACTTGGAGAGACGCAACTTCAAAAACTGCTTTTGAGAATAACCAAAATACTGATGAGGACATACAAGAACAGACTTACTATGACCAGGGGATTTTAATGGTCGCTATGGTTAAGGCGGGAGTTGAACTTGCATTTGAAGTCATGGTGTCCGCTGGAATTGTATCTGAATCAGCATACTATGAGTCGCTGCATGAAACTCCATTAATTGCGAATACAATAGCTAGGAAAAAGTTATATCAAATGAATGTGGTCATTTCCGATACAGCCGAATATGGATGCTACCTTTTTGATCAAGCTTGTCGCCCTTTGTTAAAGGAATTTATGAGCAATATTGGAACCGAATCTATTGGAATTGGCACAACTGGACACCACGGGGTAGATAATCAAGAACTCATTGCAGTAAACGAAGCCATTCGGTCACATCCAGTGGAAATAATTGGAAAGACACTTCGGTCCCACATGACATCAATGAAACGGATTGTTTAAGTTAACAGACGAGCTCTTGTCTAATCACACACTTAGTATTTTATCGCCTCGAGAAATTCCTGCGACACCAGAGCGCGCCACTTCGAGAACTTCCGCGTATCCAATAGCAGATATAAAAGAATCTAACTTGTCACCAGTTCCCACGATTTGGACAATATAAATCTCTGGGCCAACATCCACTATTTGACCGCGAAAAATATCTACCGTACGCTTGATTTCTTCTCGTTGCTCTGCTCCGGTCCGTATCTTCACGAGCATAAGATCACGCTCTAAATGACTACCTTCTGTTAAATCTACTAGCTTTACTACGTCCACTAGCTTATTTAATTGTTTGGTTATTTGTTCAATGGTTTTGTCATCACCTATTGTGGTCAAGGTAAGCCGCGATAATGTTGGATCTTCAGTTGGAGCAACATTCAATGTTTCAATATTGTAGCCCCGCTGCGAGAACAAGCCTACCACCCTAGACAGGGCTCCCGGTTCATTCTCCAATAATACCGATACAATTCGACGCATTGCTAAGTTCTCTTGCTCTTACTGAGCCACATATCATTCATCGCTCCATTTGGAGCAACGTGCATTGGATAAACGTGCTCGGCAGGGTCCACAAATATGTCTAGAAAAACCAATTTATCCTTCATGGAAAAAGCTTCTTTCATAATATCCTCAAGATCGGCTAGCTCTTTTATCTCAAATCCCAGGTGACCATATGCGCTTACCAATTTAGTAAAATCAGGAAGAGAATCCTCATAAGTACTCATTGCATGTCTTCCTTCATACTGCATATCCTGCCATTGCCTAACCATACCAAGATAATTATTACGAAGATTTACAACCTTAAGCGGCAAATTATATTGAGTACAGGTAGAAAGCTCTTGAATATTCATCTGAATACTTCCTTCACCGGTAACACACACGACAGTCTGATCTGGAAAAGCGAGTTGGACGCCCATCGCGGCAGGCAGGCCAAAACCCATCGTACCTAGACCACCAGAATTAATCCAACGATTTGCCTTTTCAAAGCGATAGTATTGCGCTGCAAACATCTGATGTTGACCGACGTCAGACGTAACAAAAGCATCTCCATCGGTAACACGATATAAACACTCAATAACTTGCTGAGGCATGATCTGATCACTCTCAGGGTATCTTCTGTCACTCCATAGCCCATTTTCCTTGCGCCAAATTTGGATCTGTCTCCACCAATCATCAAGAGAGTTTTTTTCTGTAATAGAATTAATATTTCCATTTTCTTCTTTTAATTGCTTAAGCATTTCTGTAAGAATCGTGCTTACTTCGCCTACAATCGGCAAGTCGGCGGGAACCGTTTTGGAAATGGATGCTGGATCAATATCTATATGTATTATCTGCGCACCCGGACAAAACTTGCTTACCGTGTTGGTAACACGATCATCGAAGCGCACTCCAACCGCGAGAATAACATCACTATTATGCATCGCCATGTTAGCTTCATAAAATCCATGCATACCAAGCATTCCTAGAAATTGGGAGCTACTTGCTGGAAACGAACCAAGACCCATTAGAGTATTCGTGACTGGAAAATTTACACATTCGGCAAGCTCTCTTAGCAAATCGCTAGCACCACCAAGTATCACTCCACCTCCTGCATAGATTATTGGACGCCTAGCACCCAAGAGCAGCCTTACGGCTTTCTTTATCTGACCCATATGACCTCGCCTAGCCGGAGAATAGGAACGCAATTTAACCGTCTCTGGATAGGAATATTCGAACAACTCATCAGGCTTAGTGAGATCTTTTGGTATATCAATGACAACAGGTCCAGGTCTTCCCGTTGATGCAAGATGGAAAGCCTTTTTAATTGTGATGGGTATGTCGGATGCATGACGCACTTGGAAACTATGTTTCACTATAGGCCTGGAGACGCCTATCATATCAGTCTCTTGAAAGGCGTCTTCACCTATAAGATGGGTGGCCACTTGCCCTGACAACACGACCATCGGAATAGAATCCATATACGCCGTCGCCACCCCAGTAATTGCATTTGTAGCACCCGGACCGGAGGTCACAAGAACCACACCAGGTTTTCCTGTAGCCCGCGCATAACCGTCAGCAGCATGAGTAGCTGCCTGCTCGTGTCTAACTAAAATATGGGGGATGCTCTTAGACTTAAAAAGTGCATCATAGATATGAAGTACTGCCCCGCCGGGATAGCCAAAAATAAATTCGACACCCTCATCCTCAAGGGACCTGACCACCATTTCACTTCCCGAAAGTTTTTCCACCTTATCGACTCCTTACAGCAAGTCGCATCGGCGCGTAACCCTCACCGGCGATAATATTTTTGTACGACAAATGAAAAACAATTTGGTTCGCAAATTCATTTTCCAACATCGCCCTGTCTATCGACAACAGAAAAAACTGCCCATCTGTATGCTTCAGGACACTAAGACAGCTAAGGCAGATTATTAAATCGCAATAGTAGCTAGCGGTTAGGGGTACCCAACTTAGCTCTTCCCATCTCAATGACAAACTCATTGTCGTGGTCAATTGATCTAAAAGTCAACCGATTGGTTCTTTTTACCAAACTTTTTTTCAGCTAGATGACATCTATAAAAAAATAATTCTCTACCATTCGTCTTATAAAACCCGCCGCTCATCTGTTTTACCTTTTCACAAGTGAAAATATTGTTTAACTAGGCCGAGTGATGAACATACTTTTCAAGAGAAAGGGACAGAGTGCAAAATCGAGCGTCATAAGACAGAATTCTGGTCTAACAGCTCTCGAACTCTTAATAACTTTATCAATTGCTGCAATATTATTTTCCCTAGCCACCCCGAGTTTCTCAAACCTAATTTCTAATAATCGTATGTCTTCAAGCTTATCTTCACTCGAAAAAATTCTTAAATTAGCTCGAATAGAGGCTTTAACCCACCAAGGAAGTGTCATTATTTGCGGCAGCATCAATGACTCGACTTGCTCTCCATCTACAACTTGGAAAACAGGATACATGAGCTTTCTTGACATAAAAAACTTAGGAAGACCTAGTAAAACCGATGTCGATCAAAGGCTCATCATGCTCGTACAGGAACAACCTGATAATACTTTCTTACATTTTTCTGGTCCAAGAGATTATATCCGTTTCAAAAGCGATGGTAGCGCCTTGGAAAACAATGGAACACTCTGGATTTGTGATGATAGAGGAGAAGAATTTGCAAAAGGTATTTTTGTTACTCCAATCGGCTTAATTCGATCCGCTAAGGATTTGGATAAAGATGGAATAATCAATATAAACGATTCAGAAAATGTTTATTGCTAGAGAAAACAAAAATAATAACTTAACTAAACAAGAGGGCTTTACACTACTTGAAGCTCTTATATCTTTTTTCGTTTTATCAGTAGGACTCATTGGAATTGTGAGCCTCCTTACTTTATCCAAGTCCACACAACATCAATCCCTTCAACGAACCAGAGCAATTGCTCTAGCAAATGACCTATTGGAAAGGATTCGATCAAATCCAGGAGGAATCCAAATCTATGGATCAAGAAACACATCCTCACCATTAGGAGGCAATTCTATAGTAAATCCACCAACAAACTCCTGTACTAGGTCAGCCCCCTGCTCTACCGAGGAAAAAGCATTGCTGGATCTTTGGAAATGGGAGCGAGTATTAGATGGAAATGAGGTTACTCAACCCACGAGTCTAAGAGGAAATATAAAAACCTCTGGTCTTATCTATCCTAGTGCATGTGTTAATTTTGAGCCAGTCGCGGGAAAGAACAAGACTGGTGCAGTATCTATAACTATAGAATGGCGAGGTTTAACAAAGCTCCGTGACGGAATAAAAACTCCTGATCACGAA
This sequence comes from uncultured Halieaceae bacterium, assembly GCA_913051825.1. Lineage (GTDB taxonomy): Bacteria > Pseudomonadota > Gammaproteobacteria > Pseudomonadales > Halieaceae > CABYJX01. The sequence continues at coordinate 24,633 of CAJXCR010000012.1, read as the reverse complement.
TGTAGACAGATGTCTTCTCAAGAAAAACCATACCGCAGAGCAATTCAGGTTTCTACCTACATTGCCGGTGATGTGGTTATGCCAACAAACTCAGGAGGCAACTAATGGACATCATATTAAAGATTCCTGAATCACAAAGTGGCTTCTCGTTAATAGAGCTAATGATTGCGACACTATTGGGACTTATGCTTACCTTTGGCGCAACTTCAATATACTTACAAAGCACCCGGGACGCTCGGGAAATAGAAAATACCTCAATACTTTCAGAAAACGGACGCTTCGCCCTTCAAATCCTGACAAAAAGTATTCGACATGCGGGATTTTTCGGATCCACAAATCAGGCTGATATTTCAGTAGACGACTCATTAAGTGAAGTCGCGGGAGATTGCAAAGGATTAGCTAGTACCTTCGATTTTAGTACTGCGATATATGTGAAAAAGATATCATCGGAAGGTTCTCTAGACTGTATTAACGATGGCATTACTAATACTCATTTACTTGTAATAAAGCGGGTTATTTCAAAACCGCTTTTTGATTCAGATCCGGAAGATGAAAATGCGCCTAAGGATGGAATTTTTTCATTCCCGAACTTGCCAGAGGAGAGGAAAGTTTATCTAGCAGGTAATCGTGAATCTGGCGTATTAGCATTTGGTAATGAAATTCCAATTTATCCCGCTGGCGGTGAAGCTAGAATTGCCTGGCCTTATCAACTCGAAATTTATTATATACGCGACTTGGAGATTCCAACACTCAGTAGAAAGGTTCTCATGTGGAAAGATTCAGGTTTGACGCTAGATAATGAAGATTTAATTGAAGGCGTAGAGAATCTTGCAATAAAGATCGGGATAGATTCAGACTTTGATGGAAACGTTGATATTTTCGAAAATATTGAATCGCCACCTGACGAGTGGAATGCGATCGAGGCGATAGAAATATATCTACTTTTAAGAAGTGCTTACCCTGACGCAAACTATGTTAATAACAAAACGTATTCTCTCCCTACTGGAGACTTTACTCCTAGTCTTAATCAAAAACATTATCGAAGGCTACTCCTCCAGAGCACCATTTCACTTAGAAATATAAAACTTAATAGACGAGCTGGCGTATGAACACATCAAAAGTTCAAGAAATTTCCGCTCAATCAGGCGTCGCTTTAGTAATCGTACTTCTTTTTTTACTTGTAGTTACAGTTATAAGTGTGACTGCTGCAATGAATAGCAGTCTTAGTATAAAAATGACGACAAGCCTACAAGATGCTTATCACTCATTTCAAAGTGCAGAAGCCGGCATTCATGCCGTTCTAGGTTTAACCGAAACCGCTGATGACCCATTTGATCGAATCGCCATGAAAGATCCTTTGTCCGTCTATGCCATTGAAAATCATCCCCTTAATCAGCTATCAGGTGGAAAGGAATCTGTTACTACCGAGATAAAACCTTTATCGATCCTAGCTTCATGTCCGCGTACCTATGCAGAGCGAGGAGGAACGAGTACAAGCATGTTTAGATGCGACTATTACCGCATAAAGTCGGAACACAATCTCAAAGGCAAAGCCAAATCTCGGGTAGAAATGGGGTTAGTAAAAACGGTAATGACTCCGCAAAACAATTAAGTCCTGTAGCGAGTATGAAAATAATGAAAAACGAACATAGAATTTTTGATACTGAAATAATCTATCTCTCTATCTTAGATATTAGCCGTGGTTTTTTTTCGTATCTACAAATTCTTCCTCTTTCAAAAAAACTCATCCTTGGGGCCCTATTGTCGATTTGCTTTCAGGCTATTGCTGACGATACGGAAATCTTTACTGGCTCTCTTGGTAATAGCAACTCTGGTCGACCGAAGGTGCTTATCGTTTTTGATGATTCTGGAAGCATGGGAACTTGGGTCTCTGCCCAAAGACCAGAATATGATCCTAATGGTAGTTACGACGAGAAATTTCCAGCAGGAAGGATATATTGGTCTAAAAATCAATACACCCCATCCCGCTACAGCGGACAGTATATTGAATCAACGCAGAATAGATGTTCTAGCTCCTTTAATAGTCTTTCTGAAATTGGTTTTTTTGATACTAAAGCTAGACGATGGATTGACTCAAAGATCATCAGTGGAGATTGCTCCTGGCAATGTCCATCTAATCTCAGGCTTCGCTACAGACGTCCTCCAGGTGAATACAAATGGTCTTGGGGTTGCTATGACTGCCAGCGATATTGGTGGTGCGGTAGCTGGGACTTCGTGCAAGATGCTAATCGAGTATGTACAGGTAGCACTATCCAGGTTGGCGAATGGGCTCGTCTAGATTCTTTAGTACACACCCCTCCTCATTTTGATTGTAAAGCCGATGTTGATTCTGGTAATGATAGTAATGGCTCTAATATAGCTGCAGGATTCCCTCAGAAAAATGATAGTAATAACAAGCCATATGCGCCCTCGCCGGATGATAGCTTTGATTGGGGAGATGAAGCCTATCGATTTTATACTTCTCATTATTTAAATTGGTTAAATGATTCCTCAATAATCATTCCAAGGACGCGACTTTCTATAGCGCAAGAGGTCGTGACCAGCCTAATATCTGCTAACACTGGAGTTGACTTCGGTTTTCTAGAATTTAATGGGAATAGGAATAGCACTACTCATGGCGGCCGCATAATTCAGCGCATCCCTGAAAACATGTCCAGTAACGACAGGTCCTTGCTTGTAAAAAAAATCCGCGACCAAATTGATGCTAGTGGTGGGACACCTATTTGTGAAGCTACCTACGAGGCTCTTCGATACTTAAAGGGTGAGTCCGTACATTATGGATCCAAAAAATCGAATTACGTCAGCTATTGGGGTAATCATGACGATGAATTGATCCGTGACCCAATGGCAGAAAACCCGCCAGGCACCTACAACTCTCCTACCGCAGACTGCGCCTATACATACATCATTATTATGACTGATGGAAAACCATTCTGGGACACAAACGCAAACAACCAGATTAGAAATTTAACTGGTGAGCAGTGTAATTATTATGCTACCGATGATTCGTATCGATACTCACAGAACTGCTTGCCTCAACTCGCCAGATATATGGCCAATACCGATCTTGATGGAAATCCAAAAAATGGGGATCAATATGCAATCACCTACACGATCGGATTCACAACTGACCAACAACTACTTGAAGATACCGCTGAAGCAGGAGGCGGACTATATTTTACTGCAGATTCCGCGGAGGATCTCGCGGAAGCATTTCAAGGCGCCATTATTAATATACTGGCAACTGATACAACCTTCACATCACCGGCCGTCGCTATTGATACATTTTCAAACACACATAGTCGAGATGAAGTATTTTATGCGATGTTTAGGCCTGGGGAGCGGGTAGATTGGTCAGGAAATATTAAAAAACTCAAACTCAAAACGGACGTTAACGGAACCAGGCTTGTAGATATGAATGGAGCATCAGCATTAGATCCTGGAACCGGAGCCATCAAAGATAGTGCTCAAACATTCTGGAGTCTAACACCAGATGGATCGGAGGTTGGAGAAGGGGGAATTGGTGATGTACTCGCAAGACGCAATCCCACGACAAGAAATATTTTCTTCGACACCGCTGATACAAAATCACTAACAAGCCTTAAAGACTGTGATATTTCTGTCTCTAACTTTGGAGTGAATGATGAAGCAGAAATATATGGTGCGTTTAGCTCTGCTAATAAGGAAGCCTGCAACAAACAAGTAAATTGGGCGCGGGGATTTGATTCATATGATCAAGATGGAGATGGGGACACTACCGATTCACGTTCTTGGATCCTAGGCGATATTCTTCACTCAAGACCATTGGTAGTCAACTACGGAGCACGAGGCTCGTACTCTAATAGCAATCCAGACATTCGAATACTGGCGGGTACCAATGCAGGTTTTTTCCATATGTTCGAGAACCAAACCGGAAATGAAAGCTGGGCATTTCTCCCTCGAGAATTAATGCCAATCCTATCGGAAAGACGTAAAAATCGAGTTAGTAGTGAAAAGATTTATGGCGTTGATGGCAGTGCAACGATCTACACGGTAGACAAGTCAAATGACGGCACAATTAACCCAGCGGAAGGCGACAAGGTATGGGTGTTTTTCGGATTGCGAAGAGGGGGATCTTCTTATTACGGATTGGATATTTCTGATCCCGACAGCCCTAAGCTCTTATGGTCAGTAAATCCATCTTCAAATGGTTTCTCCGAGCTCGGACAAACATGGTCACCGCCAATAGTTAGTGCAGTCCCTGGTCACAATAACGCTGACGGCTCTGCCAGGCCTGTTTTAATTTTTGGCGCAGGCTACGACATTAATAAAGACGACCGTGGATTAGCCACACCTGACGTGAGTGGCCGTGGAATATTTGTAGTAGATGCCGAAACTGGAAACTTGGTTTGGGGAGTAACGCCTTCACAAAATGGATCAAAAAACTTAGTTGCTAGTGGAATTCAGCACTCCGTCCCGGGTCGAGTTACCGTATTGGATAGCGATGGGGATTCACGAACCGATAGAATCTACTTTGGCGACACCGGAGGGAATTTATGGCGCGTTGATCTCGCAGGCATTACTTTGCCGAAAGCTGGTGAAGATCAGTGGCAACTCACCAAAATAGCAAGTTTTAACCAAGCCACACCAACATCTGATAGACGTTTCTTCAACGCACCCGACGTGGTAAGGATCAGGTTCGGGGGGAAGCCTATCGACGCGATCTTAATTGGCACCGGGGACAGGACTAATCCAAATGGAAAGGATGTCATCAATCGATTTTATATGATACGTGACGAAGCAGTAACAATACTATGCCCAAAAAGCGGAAGCGTTTCCGGTTGTTCCAATACTGACGATACAAATATATTTCTGGAAAAGCTTCCTCTTACCGATGCGAACTTTATTGATGTAACTTCTCTTAACTCATCACCGACGAGTCAAGAAGATTTTTTGAAAAATCATGAAGCGCTTAAGAGTAGAAATGGCTGGTTTTATGAGTTTACTCATTTAGGAGAAAAGAATCTAGATTCGTCAATCACCCTCGCAGGCAAAGTTTACGTACCGAGCTTTACTCCATTTGACAATCTAGATGGCCAGTATAGTTGCACTCCTGAACCCGGGACAGGAGCTATGTATATATTTGACCTTTACGAAGGTAATTATGGAAGGACAAATCTCGGAAATTTAATACCGCAAGCTCCCTCGGTTCATGTCGGCACAGACGGCAACATTCGCATGCTTCTACCTCCGGGTTCCAATAGTAATGACGGCTCAAAAACTAACACCAATGAAAATCAGTCGTCAATTTGCGCAAATGGAATCTGCACAACCAGTCAATCGATTCCATTACCTTATGGCTACTACTGGTTTGAGGAAGATTACTAATGATCAGCTATAATAATATAAAATCCAAAAGCCATAGCAACACTGGTTTCACATTAATTGAATTAATAATGGTCATGGCAATTGTTGGAGTGATCTTATCTATAGCCTTGCCTTCATATCAACAAAGCCTATATAAAGCAAGACGAGCAGAAGCAAAAACACTTTTGCTAGACCTAGCAAATCGCCAAGAACAGCTAATGTTAGATAGTTCTACTTACACCACAGATCTTGCTCAATTAGGCTACTCTGAATATAAAGACGAAGCAGATGATCGTGTATACTCTCCTAAACTAAACCCCTGCGCATCTGGCTCAATCGAGACTTGTTATTTATTGACCGCTATACCTGTTAAAAATTCTCATCAGGAAAAGGATAAAAACTGTACTAGTTTTTCGCTAGATTCATTTGGAAAGAAAACAGCTACTGGAGATACTAAAGATGAGTGTTGGTAATCAAATAACAACGAAGAGTTGCCTTAAAAACTTTTTTGCCTCTATTGCTATTATGGCTTTATTTTATACTACTCAAAACTCCATAGCTGCTATGCCTGAGATTAGCTTTGCTTGCCAGGTATACCATCCAAAAGCAGGAGAGGAAGTAACGCTAGTACAAGCAAATTCGCGCAAGGAGGCTATAGAAATTGCTCACCTTAAAGAAGGCTCTAAACACAGGTATTTCGAAGTTAGACAATGCGTAATCATAGGTGAAGAGGCATTTAAAGATAGCAGCTTTCAGAGAAATTTCGAAAAAACACCTAGATAAAAATATTAAAAATCATCTTCACTGAACAAATTCAAAGCATATATTATTATCTACGATTCCCGTGGAAATTGTTTTTCCGGACATACAAGGACCAGAAAGCAGCCACTCTGCTAAGGGATTTTCCAATTCACGCTGTATCGATCTCTTTAGCGGCCTTGCACCATAAACCGCATCAAATCCTAAAGAGACAATCTTATCTATAATCTCTTCTTTGAACATTAATTTAATATCTCGCTTAGCCAATTTAGATTTGAGCAAATTCAATTGTATCTTCGCTATTTCTCTTATTTCTTTTTTGGTTAACGGATTAAAGACTATCATCTCATCAATCCTATTGATGAATTCGGGCCGAAAATGTTGCTCTACTGCTTTGAAAACCTCAATCTGGCTATTAGCTGGATTAATATCGTCTATATTTTTATGAAAATTATTTGAACCAAGGTTTGAAGTCATAACAATAACAACATTACGAAAATCAACAGTCCTTCCATGGCTATCTGTTAAACGGCCATCATCTAGGACTTGTAATAGGGTGTTAAAAATATCAGGATGAGCCTTTTCAATTTCATCTAAAAGCAGCAGAGAGTATGGTTTCCGGCGAACCGCCTCTGTCAAATACCCTCCTTCCTCATAGCCAATATAACCAGGAGGCGCACCTATCAATCTTGCAACAGAGTGCTTCTCCATAAATTCAGACATATCCAACCGGATCAAGGCATCTTGCTTGTCAAAAAGAAAATCTGCAAGCGCCTTACAAAGTTCAGTTTTCCCCACGCCAGTTGGGCCCAAGAATAAAAATGAACCATTTGGTTTGTTAGACTCTGACAACCCTGCTCTATATCGACGAATGGTATTTGATACAGCAGTCAAGGCTTCGTGCTGTCCAACAACTTTTTCTCGCAAGCTGGACTCTATACGAAGTAGTTTCTCTCTCTCGCCTTCTAGCATTTTTGTTAGGGGGATCCCAGTCCATCTAGAAACAACCTCTGCAACCTCTTCTTCAGTAACTTTACTACGGAATAAAGTTTGATTATTCGATCCTCTCTCTGCTTCGATTAATTGTCTCTCCAAATCAGGTATTCGCCCATACTGAATCTCAGACATTAAGGTTAGCTCACCAGCTCTACGTGCAGCATCTAATTCTTGCTTGGTTTTCTCAAGCACAGATTTAATTTTCGCGACAATTTGTACGGAAGCTTTTTCAGCAGTCCAAACTTCTTCTAGATCAGAATATTCGCAACTGGATTGTCTGATGCTCTCGTCTAACACATCTAGCTGACGAACCGAGGATTCATCCTTATCTTTTTTTACGGCCTCACGTTCTATTTTCAACTGTATTAGTTTTCTTTCTAGCTTATCTAACAACTCTGGCTTAGAATCAATCTCAATCCTAATTCGACTTGCAGCTTCGTCTATAAGATCAATAGCTTTATCTGGCAGTTTTCGATCTGTGATATATCGTTGAGAAAACTTTGCTGCTGCAATGATCGCGCTATCAGTTATATCTACACTATGATGAACTTCATATCTTTCTTTTAGACCTCTAAGTATTGCGATTGTATCTTCTTCTCCAGGCTCCTCAATTAGCACTTTTTGAAATCGCCTCTCCAGCGCAGCATCCTTTTCAATATTCTGACGATACTCATCCAAAGTAGTAGCGCCGACACAATGCAGGTCACCTCGAGCCAGTGCCGGCTTCAACATATTTCCAGCATCCATTGAACCTTCTGCCTTACCTGCACCTACCATCATATGCATTTCATCAATGAACAAGATTATCCTATCCTGGGCCTTAGATAATTCCGTTAAGACAGACTTTAAGCGTTCTTCAAAATCACCTCGGAACTTGGCTCCGGCCAGCAAAGACCCTAAATCGAGCGACAAGATACGACTGTTTTTTAATCCCTCTGGAATCTCGCCATTAACTACTCTCTGTGCGAGACCTTCAATGATCGCTGTCTTTCCTACCCCTGGGTCCCCTATCAAAACAGGGTTATTTTTAGTTCGTCTTTGAAGAACCTGAATAGTTCTACGTATTTCATCATCTCGTCCTATAACTGGATCTAACAAGCCCATTTCCGCTTTTTTTGTAAGGTCCACGGTATATCTATTAAGTGCGTTTCGAGATTCTTCTGAACTTGGTTCTGATACAGTAGATCCATTTCTCATGTTAGAGATTAAATTTCTTAGCTCTTTTTTATCTAATCCAAAGGATAAGAATATTTCTCTAGAAGGATTTGGAATTTCCATTAATGCCTGAAGAAACATTTCTGTCGAAACATAAGCATCACCATTTTTAACGGAGAGATTTTTCGCTATTTTTAAAACTTTGACTAAATCTGGGGATAGCTGAACATCATCTGAAAAATTTGCCAAAGAAGGAAGTTTTTCAATCGCATTCTCTATCTCAAGAACAAGATCTCTAATGTTTATCTTTGTTTTATCCAGTAAGGCAAGAATAGAAGATCCTGGTTTATTTAACAAAACTAATAAGACGTGAATAGATTCAACTCGACTATGATTTTTTGAAATAGCCAAAGATTGGCTATTCTCTAATACAGTCTTAAATTCATTTGTTAGATTGTCGAGCTCCACTATAAAGTTACTCTCGCTTTAATTTGCCCAAAACTATTTTTCCGCACTTTATTTAAGTTGGGGCAAGAGTTGTATTTTTCAAGTCACACAGCATTACGAGCTTAAAGCTATTAGCGTCGCCATTCTTCCAGTATTTCCTAAATCACGACGATGCGAGAAAAAAAGTTGCGGCTGAGAGTAAGAGCAGCAATTTGAGTCGTATATTTTTGATATGCCAGCTACCGATACCGCAAATTTTGCTAGCCTTGCCAAGTCAGCGAGATAGAATTTTGAAATTTTTGGATGATCTTTAAAAAAACCTTCTGGCGATCCTCCTTTGTTTAAAATCCAAACTGAAATTTCATCTCTTACTTCTTCTCCAATCTCAAATACCTCGGGACCTATTCTAGGACCAAGCCAAGAAATCATCCTAGTTGGATTCGCCGGAACTTCCATAATCAAATTCTCTAAAACATCGCATAAAAGGCCGCGCCAACCCACGTGAGCCGCTGCAACACAAGTTGAATCGATATCACAAAATAATACAGGCAGACAGTCCGCTGTCTGAATAGCACATGCCCATCCTGAGTAATTTGTCCATAACGCATCTGCTTTTTCAGGACATGATGGATCCGCCTTCGTCACCACACCTCCGTGTTCTTGTTGTAGCCACTTTATTTTTGTTCCACGTGGTAGTTCTTGTTCTATGAGCTTCCTGTTCTTTTTAACGCTAAGAGGGTCATCTCCTACATTAAGAGAAAGATTTAAACTCTCAAAATCCCCTTTACTAACACCACCTAGCTTTGTAGTAGTAAACGCTATAACACCTTCTGGCGCTGGCCAATCTGGTTTAATAAACATTTGTATTCAACGTGTCTAGATCTTCCTCTCCTAATAAAGCAAGTAGATTAGAAAGATCTGAGGGGATAGGTGCTTCAAAGCTAACGATTTGTGCAGTATCTGGATGTCTAAATGATAAAGTTTGCGCATGAAGTGCTTGCCTATTAAAAAGGTTGACTTCCTTAATCAATTTTTTTGAAGTGCCAGCAATAAATTTATTTTTCCCGCCATACATCACATCTCCAACAAGTGGATGACGAATATGATCCATATGCACTCGAATTTGATGAGTTCTCCCCGTCTCTAGCTGAACATTAATCTGACTGAAATGCTTGAATCTGCGAGCGATTCGATAATGCGTAATAGCTGTCTTTCCTCTCTCTGGCGCCACTGCCATCTTTTTCCTATACCTCGGATGACGTCCAATAGGTTGATTCACTGTACCGCCACCTGTCATAACACCGACGCAAACGGCACAATATTGTCGTTCCATCGCTCTTTCTTGTATCTGAGAAACCAAGGAATTATGGGCCACTAGAGTTTTCGCCACCACAAGCAAACCTGTCGTATCTTGATCTAATCTATGAACAATACCTGCTCTAGGAATCTTAGATAACTGAGGGAAATGATTAAGAAGCGCATTGACCAATGTTCCATCTTTATGACCAGCCGCAGGATGCACGACCATTCCCGCTGGTTTATTAACGACAATAATTGAATCGTCCTCCATAATAATATCGATATCTATTTCCTGGGCGATCCAATCTATCTTCTCATCTAGCTGTTCCTCTAAAACAATTAATCCTCCAGAACAAACTTTATCCCTAGATCGCATAACTTCACCTTCAAAACGCAAAGCTCCTTGTTTAATCCAGTATTGCAAACGATTTCGCGAAAATTCAGGAAAAAGTGTTGCCGCTACCACATCAAGCCTTTCACCCTCGAGGTCTAATGGGACAGTAATTTCTCTAGTTTTTTTAAAAGTCAACGCGTTTTCCAGTTTCCGGGTAACTTAACCTAAGGTTATAATGGTTACTCATATAAATGAATATTACTATGTTTAGGATTACAAAATTTGTGTAAAACACCCTTAATGTCCGCTATGCTTTTTTTTCTATTTTTATTTACTGGTTGTGCCGGTAAAGATAAAGAAATTGCTGCCGATACTGGCGAACAACAAATCTACAAGGAAGCACAGCGTTATTTAAACTCTAAAAGCTTTAGCCTAGCTGTAAGAACTTTACAGTTACTGGAGTCGCGCTATCCTTTTGGTCGTTATGCGGAGCAATCCCAGTTAGAACTTATTTATGCTCACTATGGCGCCTATGAACGAGAGGCAGCTGTAGAAGCAGCGGATCGATTTATCCGTCTGCATCCTCAACACCCCAATATAGACTATGCGCATTATATGAAAGGTCTTTCGGCCTACTCAGAGGGTGAAGATTTTTTGGCTAGATTCTTGCCGATCGATAACACTAAGAGAGATACCAATTTCGCAAAAGAAGCGTTTTCTGAGTTTTCTCAAGTAGTTTCTCGTTACCCTGATTCTCCTTATGCGGCGGACGCTAGAGCGAGAATGATACATTTGCGAGATCTTTTGGCTCGACATGAAATCAATGTAGCTAATTATTACCTTCGTAGGGGAGCATACTTGGCAGCATTGAACCGTGGTCGATATGTGATTGAAGGCATGCAACGCACGTCCTCCGTGCCAGATGGACTTGCAATAGTTATCCAAAGCTACATCTTGCTTGGGATGGAAGACCTTGCTCAAGATTCAATAAAAACACTCGCACTTAACTATCCAGAACACCCCTCGCTAGATCGAGAAGGAAACTTTATTACCTCTTATTCCATAGACGGATTTGAGCGCTCCTGGATAAATAAAGTATCATTTGGTCTTTTTGATCCGCCGACACCTCCTCAGTTTGATTACCACCCTGTATCAAATCAATAGTGAAATCTATTCGAAAAGAACCTTTGAGTATTATTTATTGTTGATAAGTTAATTTAAAGGCTGTTCGTAATTAACTTTATCATGTAGTCCAACTAGAAGTTATGGGGTAGCGACGATCTCTGCCAAAACCTTTCTTACTAATCCTTACCCCTATAGGCGACTGCCTTCTTTTATATTCATTTTGATCAACTAATCGAATGGCTTTCTCGACATATTCAGATGCATATCCCTGAGATACTATATCATCTAAACTCTGATCTCTTTCGATATAAAGTTCAAGAATTTTGTCCAAAATTGGATATGGAGGAAGGCTGTCTTGATCTCTTTGATCCGGTGCTAGCTCAGCCGATGGAGGACGATCTAGAACACGAGCGGGAATACACTCGGAAATCCGATTGCGATATTTGCAAAGCTCGTAAACCAACATTTTTGGCACATCCTTTAACACATCGAAGCCTCCGGCCATATCTCCGTAAAGGGTGGAATAGCCCACCGCTATCTCAGTCTTATTTCCAGTCGTTAAAACGAGTAAACCTTTTTTATTGGAGATTGACATTAATATTACGCCCCTGCATCTAGCCTGAAGATTCTCTTCAGTAGTGTCTGTGGCTAAATTAGAAAATTCATCCGACAAACTTCCCATAAAGGCTTCATACACAGCTTCAATTGATATTATCTTAAGCTTGACACTCAAGTTTTCAGATTGCTCTTTTGCATCTTCTATACTTATTTTTGATGTATAACGAAAAGGCATCATGATGGCTTGTACTCGCTCCGCACCCAAAGCATCAACTGCGAGAGCAAGTGTTAGTGCGGAATCTACTCCTCCTGATAAACCGAGAATTACACCTGGAAACCCATTTTTTTCAACATAATCTCTTAAACCCAAGACTAGCGCTTTCCAAATTGATTCTAATTCAGAAACAGGTTTTGGTAGCACAGATGGCATAAAACAGAACTTGCTCGGAGAATTATCAACCTTTATCCAAGTCAACTCTTCTTTAAAATTTTCTGCTGCCCCTGTTATTTCTCCTCGATCATCTACGGCAAAGGAACCCCCATCAAAAACCAATTCATCTTGCGCGCCAACTTGATTTACATAAATAATAGAAAGCTCCAAATCCTTCGCTCGTTTACGCACTAAATCATAACGCTCACCCTGTTTACCAATATGAAATGGCGAGGAATTAATATTAATTAATAGCTTAGCTCCAAGAAGAGCAGCCTGAGCAGATGGATTTGGATCCCAAATATCTTCACAAATAGTAAGTCCCACGGGTACATTTTCAATTGGGAAGACACAAGCTTGTTTTATTCCTGGTTTAAAATAACGCTTTTCATCAAATACCTGGTAGTTTGGAAGTTCTTGTTTAAAATATTCTGCTACTATTTTTCCATCATGCAGAACACCCATCGCATTATATAGTCCACCCTCTTCAGATCGCGGATAGCCAATAAATACCCATGCATCAGATGGAAGTTCAGCGCACAAACGATTTAGATGAGATTCAACTATATCTGCTATGCTGGGCCGTAGAAGCAGATCTTCCGGCGGATAACCTATGAGCGTCAACTCTGGAAAAATTACCAATGGATTTTTATGTTCCGCACAAGCTGTTTTCACAATATCAAGAATACGGGAAGTATTTCCTTCAAAATCACCAACCCGAGTATTTATTTGGGCCATCAATAAATTAATTAGCGCCACCCTATTAGCTTCAAAAAGAGAAAATTAAATATAGAAAATTCTTGGAAGATAACTGCATAATACTTTCGTTTGAATGAATATACTTGTCTAATTCACTACCTGTCTTACTCGCAGTTCTCTCGGCAAAGAAAAAGAGATATTCTCCGGCTCCCCGCTTATCTCTAAAACTTCTCCGAAACCAATTGAACGTAGTTCATTAATGACCTCTTGAACCAGTATCTCTGGCGCCGAAGCTCCCGCCGTAACACCAATACGCTTATGTCCAGCAAGACAAGTCCTATCAATTTCATCGACATGATCAATCAGATAAGCTGTAGCACCCATTCGTTCTGCAAGCTCTCTCAGGCGACTTGAATTCGAGCTGTTTGGAGAACCGACCACAAAAACTAAAGTACAATCTTCACCTAACTTCCGCACCGCATCTTGTCTATTCTGCGTCGCGTAACAGATATCATTTTTCTTCGGTCCCACAATATTGGGAAATTTACTCCTAAGTGCGTCGATGATACTTGCTGTATCATCCATCGATAAAGTAGTCTGCGTCACGTAAGCTAATTTATCAGGGTTGCAAACTTCCAAGGAATAAACTTGATCTAAATCCTCTACAAGATAGATCTGTCCTCCATTAGAAGAATCATATTGTCCCATAGTGCCTTCTACTTCTGGATGGCCATGATGTCCTATAAGAATACATTCTGTACCATTAAGGCTATAACGCGACACTTCGAAATGCACCTTAGTTACAAGAGGGCAAGTCGCATCGAAGACTCTTAGTCCACGCTGCTTAGCTTCAACCTGCACCTGCTTTGACACTCCGTGCGCACTAAAAATCACTATTTCTCCATCAGGAACTTCGTCCAGTTCCTCCACAAAAACCGCACCTCTATTGCGGAGATCTTCAACAACGTATTTGTTGTGCACAACTTCATGACGAACATAAATCGGGGAACCAAAAAGCTCAATGGCTCTATTGACAATATCAATTGCCCTATCTACGCCAGCGCAAAATCCGCGCGGATTAGCTAAGTTTATTTCCATCGGCTCAACTCAATTACTTAAAAATCCAAAAAACACGGCTTTTAGACTAAGACATCATTTTCAAATGCCCCATAAACTACATATAGCTTACAATGGCTAAAGGAAATTGTCTTGCTGATGTACATAATAGTTATTATTTTTTTACCAGAAATTCATCTAACAATATAAGTATAACTCCAATAGAAATCGCAGCATCTGCAATATTAAACGTTGGAAAATACCACTCGTTAAGGTGAACGGATACGAAATCCACCACATAACCAAGTTGAATTCGATCCCAGACATTTCCCAGCGCCCCTCCCAAAATGAGAGATAGGCCAATTGGTAATATTCCTTTGCTACTGCGAAGGGTATACAGCCACCCTATAAGAATTCCACTAACTATTATCGCTATTGCACTTAGCAACCATCGCTGCCAGCCACCAGCATCACTCAAAATACTAAACGCTGCCCCACGATTATAATGCAGCGTAAGATCGAACCAAGAGAATAACTGAATCGGTTCCGCATAATTAAGCAGCTTTTGCACAAGTTTTTTACTACTTTGATCAAGTGCAAGTATAACTAGTGACAGGCAGTAGGTATAAAATAGTCGACGTGAATCACGCATAAAACCGGCGCTCACCATCACCATAAACATTCAATATACAACGACCACAGAGCTCTGGGTGCTCCGAATTATTACCCACATCTTCTCGTTTGTGCCAACATCTAATACATTTATTGAATAAAGATGGACGAACCGTCAACTGCAACTCTTCTAGCTCAGTCTTATGTGCTTCTTCATCAACTTCAGATAACGGAAGAATAGCTACGTCAGAAGTTATTAAGACAAATCTAAGTTCATCACCTAGCTCACTTAGAATACTCTGTAGTCTTGGTGATGCAAAAAGCATTACTTGGGCATCTAAAGAACTGCGAATATTTCCGGAATTTCTCTGATTCTCAATTTCACGATATACGGCAGTTCTAACCTCCATAATTTCCTGCCAAAATTTTGAACTCATCATAAAATCAATGTTATCTAAATCTTCAATATCAAAACCTGTATACCATTCAGAAAGAAAAACCGAACTCAATTTTTCGCAAGGAATATGTTCCCATATTTCCTCTGCCGTATGACTTAGAATGGGCGCAATCCAGCGACTTAAAGCTTGAATAATATGATACATGGCTGTTTGCGCTGACCTTCGAGCTTTTGAATTAACAGCAGTTGTATACTGTCTATCCTTTATTATATCGAGATAGAAACCTCCAAGCTCTATCGAACAAAAGTTATGAAGCCGATGATATATATGATGAAATTGGTAATTCTCATATGCTTGTATTATCTCTTCTTGTAAAACTTTTGCCTCGTGAATAACCCATCGATCGAGTGCTAATAAATTTTCTGTAGAAAGCAAGTCAGTCGATACTTCAAATCCATTTAAATTTGCAAGAAGAAAGCGTGCTGTATTTCTAATTCTTCGATATGCGTCCGAGGTGCGTTTAAGAATTTCATTAGAGACAGCAAGATCACCTCTGTAGTCAGTTGCAGCAACCCACAATCTTATTACATCAGCTCCATGATCATTTATAGCTTTTTTCGCTGAAATCACATTGCCTAATGATTTAGACATCTTTCGACCTTCACCATCCACCGTAAAACCATGAGTGAGTACCGTTTTAAATGGAACTTCTCCAAAACCCGCTATTCCAGTCAATAATGATGACTGAAACCAACCTCGGTGCTGATCTGATCCTTCTAGATATAAATCGGCAGGCACTCTATGGCCTGGTCTATCACGAAGCACACAGGCATGGGTGACACCGGAATCAAACCAAACATCAAGTGTATCTTCAACTTTCTCATAATCTTCCGCATCAACGCCCAGCAGCTCAACCGGGTCTAGGTTAAACCAAGCATCAATACCCTCTTTCTCAATTCTCTCAGCGATTCTCTTGAAAAACTCGTTGGTATCAGGATGTATCTCACCAGAGTTTTTATGAACGAATAGTGTTATGGGCACTCCCCAAGTTCGCTGACGAGAAATACACCAATCCGGCCGGCTTTGAAGCATGCTATCAATTCTCGCTTTTCCCCAATTAGGTATCCACTCTACCTGATCCACCGCTTTGGTAGCAGAAGAAAGTAAGTTCGATTTATCCATTCCAATAAACCACTGCGGAGCAGCATTAAATATAATCGGCGTTTTATGACGCCAACAATAAGGGTAAGAGTGGACATATGACTCGCAGTTTAAAAGCACTTCACGGTCATCTAATATAGATATTAGATCCTTGTGTGCCTTCATTACATGCTGTCCGGCAACATGCGCAGTATCCTCTTTAAAAATACCGTTCGCTGAAACAGGGTTGTAAATATCAAGTCCGTACTCTTTACCAACATTAAAATCATCGACACCATGTGCTGGGGCTGTATGCACGCATCCAGTTCCCATTTCCGTGGTCACATGACTCCCCAGTATAACGGGGACACATCTCTCAACTAATGGATGATTCAAGCTCAAGTTTTCTAAGTCAGCGCCTAAGCATGATCCTAAAATTTCAGCATCATGAATGCCATACCTATCTGTACAATTAGCGACAAGTTCAGACGCAATAATCAAGGAAAAGCGGCCTGCAGAAACCAGTTGATATTCCAAATCTGCTCTGACAGCGACAGCCATATTTGCTGGAAGGGTCCACGGTGTAGTCGTCCATATAGGAATTGCGGCAACAGATTCAGACTCTAAGCCAAATATCTCTTGAATTCTTAATGGGTCTGAGACGACAAAGGCAACGTCTATAGCAGAGGAAGTTTTATCTTTGTATTCTACTTCTGCCTCTGCTAATGCTGAACCACAATCGGTGCACCAATGCACAGGCTTAAATCCTTTGTAAAAATGTCCTCGATTGACAATTCTACCCAATGCTCGAACTATGCCTGCTTCAAAGCGGAAGTCCATAGTAAGATAAGGATTATCCCAATCACCCAAAACACCCATACGCATAAAATCTTTGCGCTGCACTTCTACCTGTGATTCTGCATATCTACGACATTTCTCTCTAAATTCACTTGAAGTAACTTTGTTTCCTGCCTTTCCAATCTTTTTTTCAACATTTAATTCAATGGGTAATCCATGACAATCCCAACCAGGGACATAAGGTGCGTCAAATCCGCTTAATGTTTTTGACTTTACTATGAAGTCTTTTAAAATTTTATTTACCGCATGACCGATATGAAGATCTCCATTTGCATAAGGAGGACCATCATGAAGAATAAATGAGGGAGAGCCTTTTCTGACCCTCCTGATTTCTTGGTATAATCTTTCTTCCTGCCACTTCTTCTGTCGCAAAGGCTCTTTATTAGCCAAGTTAGCTTTCATTGGAAACCCTGTAGCGGGCAGATTTAAAGTCGACTTATAGTCTTCCATCAGTTTCTCTTTTTAATTCAAAAATGAGTTTGATTCGAACCAGTCATGAGCTGTTCTAAGATCATTCTCTATATTAACTTTTAATTCATCAAGGGATGAAAACTTCTTCTCTTCTCGTATCTTGCTAAGAAACGTGACATCAATACGTTGACCGTATATTTCGGCATCAAAATCAAGTAAATGCACCTCAAGATTAGCGCGCATATTATCATTCACTGTTGGACGAACACCAATATTAGCAACACCCCGCACGTCACTCATATTCGGTCCATTCACTTTGACCGCATAAACCCCTGACAGGGGTGAGCTCAAACGACCTAGCTCTAAATTTGCAGTGGGAAAACCAAGAGTGCGCCCCATTTGTCTGCCAAAAACAACTCTTCCAGAGATGGAGTAAGATCTTCCCAACAGCGATTTTGCGAGAAAAAAATCACTTGCCGCTAACGCATGACGAATTCGCGTACTGCTTATGCGCTCGCCCTCAAATTCTACAGTAGATGTTGGAACGACAGCAAAATTATTGGTATTGCCTAACCTTTTTGTGAAAGCAAAATCCCCTTCTCTGTTATTACCAAAACGAAAATCATCCCCAAATACTAGATGCTTGACGCCCAAACCATTTACAAAGATGTCTTCAACAAATTGATTTGCACTCATAGTTTTGAGCTTTTCATTAAAGGTAAGAGTTAACAAACGATCAATCCCTTGAGAGGCAATAGAATAAAACTTCTCTCGAAAACTCATTAACCGAGCTGGTGCGTGAGCTGGCGATAGATACTCTCCTGGGAGAGGCTCAAACACTATAACTACCGAAGGTAGTTTTAACTTAATTGATTTATTCGCCACTTGACGCAATACCGCTTGATGTCCAAGATGTATTCCATCAAATGTACCGATAGTTGCTATGCAACCCTTATGAATCGAATGAAGACTGCGAGCGTCGCGAATAAGTTCCATGTAGAAATCGCCAGAAAAATCGAATTATATCTAAATCTATGGTTTCATCCCAACTCTCTTGGTGGGCATTAACTAGACCTCAATGGACTCGCAAATTGACTAGGCCTTGCCCCGAAAACAAAACTCAAAAATAAATATGAAAAAAAGCCTGCGAGGCAAATATAACTCAGTTGAAAAATACGCTGCCTCCATTCCCATTTGAGCCATTCACTCGTATCTGCCTGCAATAATTCTATAACGAAAAGCATTCCGCATGTCGCGAGACATATTCGAATCGAAAAAACTAACCAGCCTGGCTTAAAAATAAATATTTGTCTGTCGACAAGCCCTCTAAAAAGTAACGCTGCATTTAAAACTGCTGCCATACTAGTCGCTAACGCTAAGCCAACGTGACCTGCATTCATAAATTCTAAAAATCCTAAAACAAAAATAAGATTCATTAACATATTAGCAATCATTGCTATGATACCGATTCGGACGGGTGTTACAGCATCCTGACGAGAAAAATATCCTGCAACCAAAATCTTAATCAACATAAAAGCCACTAGTCCGACGCTATAGGCTCGCAAACTGAGAGTTGCCATTGATATATCTTCGGAACTCATAGCTCCATACTTAAAAAGCGTTATCAGAATTGGCTCGGCCAGTGATATTAGAGCAACTGATGCTGGAATCGAAATAAATAGGATGAGACGAATCGCCCAATCCAAAGTATCTTGAAACATGTATGTTTGTTCTGAAGTTTTATGGAGTGACAAACTAGGAAGAATCACAGTGGCAACCGCTACTCCAAACACACCTAGTGGTAATTCAACCAAGCGGTCCGAATAATATAACCATGAAACACTTCCTTCTACTAGAAACGAAGCTATAACTGTATCGAGCAAAAGATTGACCTGACTTACAGAAACTCCAAATAGAAAGGGCAACATCAATTTTAATATCTTTCTAACTCCAGGATTCTCGATATCCCACGTTGGCCTAGGTAATAAATTCAATCTGTAAAGTTGCGGGATTTGAAATAGCAGCTGAAGGAGTCCCGCTATCAATACTCCCCATGCTAATGCCATTACTGGCGTAGAAATATTAGGTGAAAAAAAGATTGCTGCCGAAATCAAGGAAAGATTTAAAAGCACTGGAGTGAGAGCTGGCGTCGCAAAACGTTCATAGCTATTAAGAATAGCTCCGCAAAAACCCGTCATAGAAATTAAAAACAAATAGGGAAAGGTTATGCGAATGAGTTGCACCGTTAGTTCAAATTTTTCAGGATAACCAATAAAACCTGGAGCAAATATTCCCGCAATCACTGGGGCCGCAAACACGCCGACAGAAGTCACGGCCATTAGCGCACACCCCAAAACACCACACACGCGATCGATAAGCTCTTTTAATTTTAAAAAGCTCATGTTCTCACGATACTCTATAAGCACTGGCACAAAGGCCTGTGTAAACGCGCCTTCACCAAATAATCTTCGAAGAAAATTCGGTATTTTAAATGCTATAAAAAAGGCATCTGCGCTAGAGTTAGCTCCAAAATAGCCTGCAAACACGATATCGCGAATAAGGCCTAAGACCCGAGATACCATTGTCATAGCGCCAACTATCAAACTGGATCTGACAAGGAGTAATCTTTTTCCAACAGGAGAACTATTCTCAGTCATCTCGATTTATTTCACCTTGAGCCATCTAACTTTTTCAACTGCCCGAGCAAAAATTAATATTCGAAAACTTACAGCAAATAATTCATTAAAATTAGGCTGGCCTTCACCGTTCTATAAATTTTCAAATCCAATCAAAATACTGATGGCCGTCAAGCTAAAGTAATTGACGAAAATTTTCTGAAATTCATAAAGACCTTCCAGCAGTGTACCAGATGGTATCACGAGCACTCGAATTGATTTCATTCTCGACATCCAAGACCAACGCAAATAACGCCATTCGCACTAGGATACCATTATCGGTTTGACGGAAAATGGCGAGATTAGGATTGTCATTAAGATCTTCATCCAATTCTCGAGCATTCTCTCTTGAATCACGCGGCAATGGATGCATTATCACGGTATTGGGTTCACAATTAGCTGTATATATTGTCTGATTGAGCCGAAAACGTCCTCGATATATGTCGGCCTCTTCTTGAGAGTTGAATCGTTCTTCTTGAATTCGAGTGCTATAGACTATATCCACGTTAGATATACTTTCTTCCAAAGCATCAGACTCAATTACCACTTGGTCTTGTTCCCTGAGATATTCAACAAGATTGGCAGGCATTTTTAATTCTTCCGGAGAAACAAGTACCACTCGGATATCTTTAAATAACGCTAGGAGTTTGCACAATGAATGCACAGTTCTTCCGAACTTCAGATCTCCCACCATCGCAATTCGTAGTCGATCAATACCTCTACCTCGAAATGCCAATTCATTTTTTATGGTGTAAAGATCCAATAGCGCTTGACTTGGATGCTCATTAGTCCCGTCGCCTCCATTTAGTACAGGAACTCTACTTGCTTTAGAAAACTCCTGTACCGAACCATTTTCCGGGTGTCGCATGACAATTACATCTGAATAACCACTTAACACTCTAGCGGTGTCATACAAAGATTCTCCTTTAGCAATTGCTGAATGCTCAAATCCTGTTGTCTCTCTAACGCTTCCACCGAGCAAATTAAACGCACTTCCAAAACTAATTCTGGTGCGGGTGCTCGCTTCAAAAAACATTGAACCTAGAATAGCGCCGTCTAGCACTTTAGTAATGCGGTCTCGATTTGCAAATGGAACCATCTTATCAGCAACATTAAAAAGTGCTTCTACACCACCCCGATCAAATTGATCTATAGTTAAAATATGATTGCCGGAAAAATCCACTGCTTGAATCCACCTGATCTATACAAAAATCGCAACACTTTATCCTACATATTATACGATTGCTTGCGTCATTAAGCACCCTAGTGAAATTAACTTAATAACGTATCAGCATAACTTTTAAGTTCCTCTAGAAGAGCGAGCTTCTCCTTCGAAATATCCGGATTCGCTATTCTCAATCCCAAAATTTTTCGAAATTCGGCGAAAGAAATGCCGGCACCTTCTTCTGGATCTAGAATACGATTTCTTCGAAATTCTTCCCATTCAGAAAAAGCTACATTAGATAATGTTTCTGGGTAGTTTCTAGCATGATACCTCTTGAACATCTCAAGTAAACGAGCATCCTGGAAAACAAAGCTGGTAGATGCTAATTTAGCAGGAGGTGTGTTCCTAACCTTCAACATCATACGCTTATCAGAATCATTAAAAAAACCCCCAGAGTAAAGCATTGCATCGGGATCGGTAACGGATTTAAATTTCTGCTCCGAAAAAATAGCCTTACATGTTTTCTCAAACTGAAATAAATTGCGCTCACGCCACAGCTTCAACGATAATGCGTTTTTAGTGCTTTCTGCATGCTGAATCCCTAATCTTTCTGATAATTGAGAATCAAGGATCTTGGATTCAACGATCATTGGACAGCGATTTAAATATATCTTTTTTAAACCTAAAGAATTACCTCCATCGCTGCCTTCTCTACTTTGGCTGTAAAGCCTATCTAGGAGCACATCCAATTTTAGATTTATCAGATCAGTTGGATCCACCCTAAGATCGAAACAGAGAATCTCATTTGGTCTAGTTTCGTTGATCCATAGAGGCAAAACGAGCCCCGAATTTTTTCTTTTTGCCCCGAATATTCCGGATATGAATAACAGTGGATCCGGATCGTCCACTTTAATTAGCTTAGATAGGCGCTTCTTGCACCGCAATGAAAGTGCATAATCAAATAATTTAGGCTGCTTTTCACGAAGTAACTTTGCTAAAGAGATCGTGGCCGTAACGTCTGCTAGCGCATCATGCGCTCCAGAATGTTCAATTCCGTTTGCTTTGGTTAAATCTTCCAGACGAAAACTCGTATTGCCATCCTCACGTCTAGGCCAGTTTATTCCTTGAGGTCTTAGCGCCTCTGCGGCACGCAATACATCTATTATATCCCATCGAGAATTTCCATTTTTCCATTCTCTCTCATAAGAATCAAAAAAGTTCCTATACAGTGTGAAACGAGTTACCTCGTCATCAAATCTTATCGAATTGAAACCTACACTGCATGTGCCAGGAACAGAAAATTCTTCGTTAATTTGTGAAATGAACTCGCACTCGGGTATTCCTTTATCCATTATGCCTTGCGGAGTCAGCCCAGTAACTAAGCATGCATCTGGATGAGGCAAAAAATCGTTAGCAGGTCGCGAATATAGAACTAGTGGTTTTCCAACAATATTAAGATTTTCATCAGTTCTCAATCCTGCGAATTGAGCTGGCCGATCAAACATTGGATTTGCACCAAAAGTTTCATAATCATGCCAGTAAAAGTATTTGGGCGGATTCATTTACGTAGCACCCCCCAAATGAAAGATATCATTCAGAATTCGATCGAACCTCAGAATCGTGAGTGGAACGAATTGTATTTTCTAGCTGGGTGAGTTTCCCATTAACTTGCCGCCGCGAAACATTAATCGACTCAATCCAGCCTTCATTTTCACTTACACGCTTTTCAAGTTTTGCTTGCTCTAAGTCAATGCGATTAATTCCATCCGCTACTCGCTCCACTTCGACTTGATTTCTTTTTGCAGAGGCGGTGAGATTGGTTAGATCTTTTGCAAGGATAGTAAATCTGGAAACTTCTTCTTGCAAAATTGGTAGTTGCTTTTCATTTTTGGTAACTGTTTTTTTTATAATAACTAGGTTTGAACCCTGCGCGCTCGAGGTTTTTTCTAACTTGGAAATCTTGTTATTGCTTACCTTTCTAGCATCCCACAATTTTCGATTTTCCGTATCCAATCGTTTCAGCTGTACTCTCATCGCCGTAGCTGACTGATTGACCGTTTCATCAGTATCCGACAATAAATCTTCAAGATCTCCGGTTCTAACTGAATAGCGCTCTAGTGAATCTCTGGTATGATTTAGTTCTTGCTGAAGTTGCCATGCCCAGGCAAGCGCGACAGTAGCAACAACAATACTAGTTGTCAGCACTAGTCTAGCAAAGGCACCAATCCCGCTCGTTTCCTGATATGACCTAGGGAGCTCGCGTGATGTCATTGCACTATCTGCATCACGCGTTGCTGAGATACTGGGAATAGCTGTCAAATCATCATCATTCATTTGTCAGCGTGAGATCAGATCTCTCCTCCCAAATAATAGTAAATTGTTATATTCTTCCAATAACCAAACTCGCCACGAACCCTAATCCCTTGGAAAGTATCGAGGTCCTAGTTGACCAACCCTAGTACTGACCAAAGTGCAGCCGTCAAAAGAACGCTGCTATGAATAACGCCTTTTACGGTTGTTATGGGGCCCATTTTCCCAAATAGAGCATTGATTTCTAGCAAAATAACAATGCCTAAACAAATATAGACAGCCGTTTCACTTGCGTAATCAACCCCTAGATGCTTGCTACCAAGCATACCGAATAGCATCGGGCCTGATAACAGCGTATTGGTACGAGATGCTAAACCAGCTTTAGCGGCAGCGGCTGGACCATCCCCTTCCTTCATTCCCAAAACAATCTGTTGATTGGGCCAAATAATTAACCAAACATTCAGAAACATAAAGATTCCAGCAAGAGCACCTAACCAAATAACACCAAAGGTCACCACTCCATTAAAAGCCCCCACCCTGTGCAAGAGATAGAGCCCAGTAATAAAGGTAAACATCGCTCCCCATCTAAACCACCATAACGCTCTGGGAGCTAGTTTTTCCATTGCATCTGCCTTCGCAGAAGCTTCCGCTTCCTTAAAATATTCTGTCTGAACGAAATTAAAATAATACAACATGCCTATCCAAACCAGACCAAACAACACATGCGACCATCGAAAAATAAATTCTAGTATCATTGCGAACTCCCTTAGAAATACTATCAACCCTAATTGTACACCGTATCGGCATTAATCAGATACCCTAACAAAAAAAACCCCGCT
>CAJXCR010000011.1 GCA_913051825.1 uncultured Halieaceae bacterium | reverse complement strand
AAAAGCTATGGTAGCTGGAGTCCCTTCAATGATTTTCTGCAGCAATCTTTCAGAACATTCACCGGCGTCTGCGCGAATTAATAATTGTGCGGCCAAAACTGTACTTACAAGAGGCGTACCTAGCATGGCTCTCCCCATATTTTCGATCAAGGGAACCAGTCCGTTAACACCTAATCCTGATCCAGAAAGATGTTCTGGGATTGCGATACTAAGCCAGCCTAGATCAACCATTTCGTTCCAGACATTTATGTCGTATCCTAAAACGGTGTCAAGCTGCTTCCGCACGTCTTCTATAGTTGATTTTTTCCGACAAAACTCTCTAGAAGCCTCTAGTAACATCGCTTGCTCTTCAGTAAAAGATAGAGAGTTGGAAGAAGTTTTATTCATTTTTAGGTTCCTTTATTTTGGCAAGCCTAAAACGTGTTCGGCCACAATGTTTGCTTGGACTTGGCTAGTGCCTCCTCCTATCGTGGCAGAAAAACTCTGGAAATATGCCTTTTGCCAAAAACCACCTTCTAAGGCTGAATCGTCTCCGACATAGAGAGCTCCAGCGGCTCCCTGTAAATTGACAGCCAACTTACGCATTCTACGAGCATATTCGGTGTACCTGAGTTTGTGAGAGAGAGGAAGCGATAGAGGATAGTCACTGGTAAGCGGTCCAATATGTGTACGTTTGTCACCTAAAGAGATAGCCTTTTCTTCCATAATTAGTGATACAAGCTGATCGCGAACGATCGGGTCATCTAACAATGGCTTACCATTACGATATGCAGATTTCAGCTGACCTATGAGGTCATCCATCTGTACCCGAACAAAAGCAAGCCCTCCAGCATGGCCAGCTTCTGCACCTCGTTCATATTGCAGAGTTTGCATAGCAATTTTCCAACCTTGCCCTTCCTGACCCATAATAGAGTCCGCCGGAATCCTTGCATCTGTAAAGAAGGTTTCTGTAAAGCCATACTCACCAGTTATTTTTCGAATCGGCTTCGCCTCTACTCCCGAAACATTCATTGGGGCTAGAAAAAAAGATAAGCCGTCATACTTTCTCTCAGCAGTTTGATTTGTTCTTGCAAGCAAGATCATATATTTGGCATAGTTGCCCATAGTAGTCCAAATCTTAGTGCCATTAATTACATATTCATCACCATCTCGCACCGCTCGCATTTGAACATTGCCAAGGTCAGATCCATTATCAGGTTCAGAAAATCCCTGACACCAAATATCCTCAGCGGTCAAAATTCCCTTGAGATATTTTTTCTTTTCCGCCTCAGTTCCAATATCTTTTATTAGAGGACCCGCCCAACCTAGTCCAATGATGTTAAAACAAATAGGAACTCCTAGTCGACGCATCTCTTTATCTGCGATAGTCTGGAAAACAGGGTCTACTCCCCCACCACCGTATTCCTTGGGCCAAGCCAAACCCAAATAACCGGCCGACCAAATTTTATATTGCCACTCTCTAAGAAAATCCAGCTGTTGATCTGTACCAACTTCCATAAAGGATTGAGGAAGCAAAAACCCAGGTTCTTTAGGCTTGTTGTCGCCCAACCAAGCAGAAACTTCAGCTCGAAATTCTTCTAATTCCTTCTTGGAATTGGTCACTATTATTGCTCCTTTAAATTAGAATAAAAAATACACGGACCAAATCGACTAATCCTAAAGCTGATACTGCCTGCTAGCCAAATCACGCATTATCTCCTCCGAACCACCTCC
Source organism: uncultured Halieaceae bacterium (assembly GCA_913051825.1). Taxonomy (GTDB): domain Bacteria; phylum Pseudomonadota; class Gammaproteobacteria; order Pseudomonadales; family Halieaceae; genus CABYJX01. The sequence continues at coordinate 36,728 of CAJXCR010000011.1, read as the reverse complement.
AATAGCATTAACCCTAACCTCTCGATATATGCGCTCCACCCGACCTCCTCGCATATATCCAGCACCTCCGAGTATTTGCATCGCTTCACGGGCACAATATTCCATCGTCTCAGATGACTGAACTTTAAGTAAAGCTATATCACCAGGATTTGGCGCATTTGATTGGATAGCCTCATAGCATAATCTTATGTAAGCTTGAGTTGCATTTAGTCGCTGTTTCATTTGAGCAATCTTGTGCCTGATTACCTGATGATCAGCCAACCTCTTACCAAAAGTCTTTCTTTGCTGAGCCCATTCGACAGCCTCTTCAAGACAAACACGACCTAACGCTTCCATTGCTGCTGACATGGACATTCTCTCGTCATTAAAATTCGCCATGATCACTCTGAATCCCTTATTTTCTTCACCAATCAATTGGTCAACGGGAACACGAACATTATCAAAATAAAGAGTCGCAGTATCTGACGCCCACCAACCTTGCTTCCGATCTAGTTCTGTTCTGGTAAATCCTTTTGCGTCAGTCGGTATCAATAACATCGAAACTCCCCCAGCACCTTCCCCACCAGTCCTAACTGCCGTAGAAACCCAATTTGCTCTCATTCCACCAGTGATATAAGTTTTTGAACCATTTACGATATAAACATCCCCTTCGCGAATTGCAGTAGTAGAAAGGCTTGCCACATCAGACCCTCCCCCTGGCTCAGTGATCCCAAGAGAAATATGCTTTTCGCCGGCTAAAACAGCTGGGGCGACGCGCTGCTTCATTTCACTAGAACCCCAGTTTATTACTGGCGGTAAACCTATTCCGTGGACCATTAAGCTGGCCGACACTCCGCCCACACCAATCCTTGCAAGTTCTTCATTTATTATCCAACTGTGCCAAACATCGATACCTTCTAGGGTTCCGCCGTATTTCTCAGGAAATCCAAAACCCAAAAGGCCAACTCCAGCAGCTTTAATCCATAGATCGGATGGGATATTTCCATTCTCATCCCAAGATTCAGCATACGGCATTATTTCTGCGTCTATAAATCGACGGATCTGTGTCCGCCAAGCTTCATGTTCTGAAGTGATATACGGATTGTGCATACGAGCACTGTCAAAAGTTAGTGCCAAAATAATCTCCTATAAAAATTCATTATAAATTGCGCTACTTCTATAATTAAAAAAATGACTACTAAAAGCTTTTCCAGCAGCTAGACTCTAACGAACATCTCAAAAAGCTCTTGGGAGCTCCATGCTCAGTCTCTCAAGACCACCATTCACACCAAGAATCTCTCCTGTGACATAATCTGATGCTGGGGAACATAGATAAAGCGCACCAAGCGCCACATCCTCCACCTCACCTAACCTTGCTAACGGAGTCAAGCCGACCATAGTATTTTCAATCTCAGGGGTCAGTACTGCATTTAATGAGGATGTCCTGGTCGATCCCACAGCAATTGCATTCACTCTGATTCTTGGAGCAAGTTCTTGCGCCAACTCTCGAGTTAAAAAAGACAACGCACTCTTGGCAGTTCCATAAGCAGAAAAACTTGATGCAGGAAAATCCCCGACTACCGAAGAAATGTTTAAGATGGTTCCATTTGAATTTTTCTGCGTCATTATGGGGATCGCTAAGCGAGAAAGCGAGAAAGCAGATGTGACATTAAATCGCATAGCATAATCAAATTCTTCTACAGTGGTATCCAAAAACGGTTTAGGAGGAAATCCACCTGCGTTATTAACCAAGATATCCAGTTTGCCAAAATATTCTTCTACATGGTTAATTAATTGCTCGAGCTGTGCGTTTTCGAGCACATCAGTTGGAACACACAGTGCTCGTCTACCAAAAGACTCTATTTGATCTGCCACTTGTCTTAAGTCGCCATCACTACGTGCAGCAATAGCAACATCAGCACCCGCCTCTGCAAAGACCTTTGATATTCCTGCTCCAATGCCTTTTCCAGCTCCAGTAACTAACGCAACTCGACCATCCAACCGAAATTTATCTAATAAGGGCATTTATTCATCTCTCGAAATTAATTAAAGATTTGCTGTTGATTTTACTCATTCCAATTTGGTCCAATCGAATCAAATATACGTAACCATACCGCAAAGCCGCCATAGTACCGACATTTTACTTGGATCCGTGAATATAGAAACGTATATTGGTATCAATGAAATATATTGGCTCACAAAATTTTGGTCAGCACCCAAAAAACACAGTTGGGATCCTTATTACTAACCTTGGAACTCCGGCAGCACCTACAAAGACGGCTCTAAAAATCTACCTTAGAGAGTTTTTGTCTGACCCCAGAGTGATTGAAATCCCTCGGCTTGTTTGGTGGTTCATATTAAACTTCATCATCCTAAACATTCGTCCAGCGCGCTCGGCAGAAGCTTACTCAACGGTTTGGACAGAAGAAGGATCTCCTCTCTTAGTAAACACGAGAAACCAAGCTGAAGGATTAAAAAATGCGCTTTCATCTAAATATGGGGATGAAATTGCAGTGGACTTTGGTATGCGTTATGGGGAGCCAAGCATCAAATCCGCAATTAAGAAACTCGAATCAATAGGGATTCAAAAATTGCTTGTTCTACCTTTATATCCTCAGTATTCCGGACCAACGACAGGCTCTACTTTTGATGCCATTGCTAAATTTTTTGTGAAACAAAGATGGATACCAGAGGTCAGATTTGTTTCCAGCTATCACGATCATCCAGCTTATATTGAAGCTATTGCATTACAAATAGAAAAACACCGATCAAAATATGGTGAATCAGATATACTTATATTTTCCTACCATGGAGAGCCACAAAGTTATATGGAAGCGGGTGATCCTTATTTTCATCAATGCCAAAAAACTTCGGAATTACTCGTTAAAAAACTCAATCTCGAAGCTGATAGATATTTAACAACTTTTCAGTCTCGTTTTGGCCCTCGAGAATGGCTGCAACCGTATACAGATGAGACATTAAAAGATTTACCCAATAAACAAGTAGAATCGGTCCAGATTATTTGTCCTGGCTTCGCCTCCGACTGCTTGGAAACGATAGAAGAAATTAACGTAGAGAATCGCCAATACTTTTTAGACGCCGGGGGGAAGAAATACGAGTATATACCGTGTCTTAATAGCGAACCTATCCATATAGATGCGCTTTCAAGATTAGTAACTGATAAATGTAAAGGTTGGATAAATGACAACATCAGCAACAATGCTTTCTAGCAACTGGCAAAAAAGATTTAAAATAGGAAAAATGAAACCTGTATTCTTTTTTCTATTATTGATCCCGATTTATTTAAATGCGTCTGATTACCAAAATGCTAATAAACCAGTTTGGATTGATGTTAGAACAAGCAAAGAGTACAAAGCTCGCCACAAAAAAGGAGCAATATTAATTCCATTTAATGAAATCGGAAAAAGAATTTCTGAACTTGCCTTGCCTCTAGACACAGAAATTTACCTTTATTGCCGTTCTGGAGGAAGAGCACAAAAAGCGCTGAACACCTTGAATAAAATTGGATACAAAGCCGTAGTCAACGTAGGGAGCTTGGAAAATGCTATGAAGGTAAAATGAATCAAAAATACAACTAGAAATGTCCGGTTAGTCCTGCATTTACTTCCATAATTCTCAATAGATATGAAAATAAAACTCCAATCAAAAACATAATTGTCAAGGTAAAACGGTCATGTCTATGCTGATGAACCTCTGGCAGAAGGTCGCTAAGGGCGATGCAGATAAATGCTCCAGAGGAAAACGCCATAGTGTTTGATAAAAATTCAAAATCAAAATACTTCGTAGCTCCAAAATAAAAAATCAAGGCTCCAATCGGACACATCAACGCAAACAAAATGTTTACAAGATAATTAGTCGATGATTTCCATCCACCCTCCTTAATCAAAAAACTGATCGACATAGAGTCTAACGGTTTATGTAAAAGAATAGCCATCAGAACTCCCAACCAGATCCATGGGAAATTGCTTGAATGAAATAATTGCACCTGTAACGCCGCAACTAATGCAGCTCCCTCTATAAAGCTATGTATAGAAAACCCTACCGCAACTCCTATCCAGCTATAAGACAAATAAGCTGCCGACGACAGATTATCTACTTCTTGAGGATTATTGGTATGTATTAGTGGCTGCTCATGCTGATGGAAATGAAAACTTCGAATCATTACAAACATTATTACTAATCCAACCATCAACCATAAGCTAACATCCTCTAAAGCATTGTTATCGGCGCGAATAGAAACACTATGAGGTAACAGATGAAGTACTGCTATCCCGACCATAAAGCCAGCAACCAGACTCATAGCTGACTGAAGCCGAACATGAGTTACTTTAAATAAATTAGGTATCCATCCACCTATTAGAGAAACAAGGATCAGGAGCACGCATGAAAAAAACAATAATTCTTTATCTGAAAACATCATTTCCCATCTCAAAAAGACATTGGTCTTGGAAAGTTAAACGCACGGCAGTTATAGATTAATAATCTAAATTAAAATTAAATTGTCACGATGAATTAATTCGTTTTCTCCACCATAGCCCAACTTGCTTTGAATATCTGATGAAGGAAGACCGATAATTTTTTTTGCTTCGGAAAAATCGTAATTGACTAAACCCCTAGCAACTTCGTTCCCGTTTTTATCGATGCACGAGACTAAATCACCTCGCCCAAAGTCTCCAGTTAATTCAATCACACCTATTGGCAAGAGACTTTTCCCAGAGCTCTGTAAAACTTCTATAGCACCAGTATCAATAGTCAATTGGCCTCGGATTCGCACCATGCTCGCCAACCATTGCTTTCGAGCACTTTCTGGTTTTCGCCCAGAAGACAATAAGGTGCCTAAATTATCACCAGCGATTACTTTGCTAATAATATTTTCCTTTCGTCCATCGGCAATAATAGTCTCGGTACCAGATCTTGAAGCTATTCTGGCTGCGCTCAGTTTTGATTTCATTCCTCCACGACCGAAGCCGCCACCATCTTTTGCAATTTGATCAAGATTAGATGAAAAAACATCGCTGGCTTCAATAAGAGAAGCATTCTTCGAATATCTAGGATCTTCGCTCATTAATCCTTCTTGATCTGTGAGCAAAAGAAGTGCATCCGCATCAACAAGGTTTGCTACTAAAGCAGCAAGTGTATCGTTATCACCAAAACGAATCTCGTCAGTGGCCACAGTGTCATTTTCATTTACTAAAGGAATAACGCCTAACGCTAATAAGGTATTTAAAGTGCTGCGAGCATTCAGGTAACGATCTCGAGCTGCAATATCATCATGTCCAAGTAAGACTTGAGCTATTTTTAAACCCATTTCTGAAAATGCTTCCTCATACACTCGAATTAGATCAGATTGCCCTACTGCTGCTGCAGCTTGCAATTCATGCAAAGCTGACGGTCTATTATGCAAACCTAACTTGACGATACCAGCAGCTACCGCTCCACTTGAAACGAGCACAACCTCTTTTCCGTGAATTTTTTGATACGATAATTGGTCAGCTAAAGACTTGATCATATTGCCATTAATAGCGGCGCCATCATCTGTTAATAGTGAACTTCCTACTTTTATGACCCAACGCCGCGCGGCAAGCAATTTTTTTCTGTTATCCAAGTTACATACCTTAAGAATAATCTTTTCTTAGCGTATCGCTGAGCATATTAGTTAGAGAGTCTTTCGAAGAATTAATCAATGATTCATTACAATCTAGAGAATCAATATAAATTCTCGATTCTCGCTGCATCCTAACTTGTTCTAGTCTTTCTTCCTCTGCTATTTCTGGAAAATTACTCTCCATTTTCTCTTGCTCCTCAAGAAAGGACATTAAGTTTTGGCAGAGTTTAGCCGTACCTTCATTAGAAAGCGCACAAATCTCATATATCAAACCTTCCCAATTCAATGCTTTTACTATTTTTTCCCTCCGTAAAATTAGCTGTTCTTCACTAACTAGATCGATCTTATTAAGCACGATCCAACGCGACCTTTTCGAAAGTGTGGAACTAAATAATGATAATTCATTAATCGCTACTGCTGCAGCGATGGCTGGGTCATCTTCTGAACCTTCCGAAATATCAATAATATGGAGAAGTACACGATTTCGCATCAGGTGCCTCAAAAATCTAAGACCTAACCCAGCACCTTTAGATGCGCCTGATATTAAACCAGGAATATCTGCTACTACGAAATTTCTTAACGACTCGACGCTAACCACGCCGAGATTCGGTATAAGTGTTGTAAATGGATAATCAGCGACTTTGGGTCTTGCTGCGGAGACAGCACGAACAAAGGTTGATTTTCCAGAATTTGGCAAACCGAGAAGTCCTACATCAGCCAATATTCTTAATTCCATAGTTAAGACACGCGACTCTCCATCACTACCAAGAGTGGTTTTTCTAGGCGCTTGATTTCTACTTGATTTAAAACGGGTATTCCCAAGACCATGAAAACCTCCACGAGCAACCATCATTTGCTGTCCATCTTTAGCTAAATCGCCAAGAAATTCTCCTGTGTCCGCATCAGTAATAGTCGTACCCACAGGCACGATTAATTTCAGATCAGCACCACTTGGCCCGGTACGATTGCGACCTTGTCCTGATTCTCCAGATTGAGCAGAAAATATACGTTGGTATCTATAATCAACCATTGTATTAATTTTACAGCTGGCTATTAAAAAAACATTTCCACCGTCTCCACCATCTCCACCATCTGGACCTCCGCGAGCAACATTTTTTTCACGACGAAAACTAAGGCATCCATTTCCACCTTTGCCGGCTGTCACTTCAATCGTAACTTCATCAACAAATTTCATACTGTAGATTCTTATCTATACCTAAATCTTGGAGTTTCAGCCCATACATTTTAGAAAAAAAAAGCCCCGTTTTTAACGAGGCTTTTGCTGGAAACCATATTAAAGGTTTTTAATCGTTAATAACTAGAATATGTTTACGTTTCAAGGCCCCTTTTGTTAAAAATTGAACACGCCCATTAGAAGTGGCAAAAAGAGTATGGTCCTTACCCATTCTCACATTTTCCCCAGCATGGAACTTAGTGCCTCTTTGTCTGACCAAAATATTTCCTGCTTGGACATTTTCTCCACCAAAACGCTTAATTCCTAGACGTTTGCTAACAGAATCTCGCCCGTTTCGTGTGCTACCACCAGCTTTCTTATGTGCCAATGCTCACTCCTTTAGAAATTAATTCCAGTAATCTTAACTTCAGTAAACCATTGTCTGTGGCCTGTCTCATTTCGATAGTGCTTACGTCGATTAAACTTTACTACCTTGATCTTTGGATGCCTTCCATGAGCCATCACTTCGCCTAAAACCTTACAATCTTGTAAAAGTGGAGTGCCAATTTTTGGCTCCTTCCCTCCTACCATCAACACACTATTAAATTCCAACGTATCTCCGGCCTGCGCATCAAGCTTCTCAAGCTTAAGAATATCTCCTTCAGCGACACGGTGTTGCTGGCCACCACTTTCAAAAACTGCATACATGGTAAGTTCCACAATATTGTAAATTATAAAAGCTAGGCCGCCTTACGATAGAAAAGACCTCAGCCTAATACAAATACTCGATCAATAACCGCGCGATTCTACTTAATTGAGCGATATGCAGCAAGCGTATTTTCAACATATTAAAGTGTTTCATTCAAAGTTCATAGCATACCGGGCATTAGATAGGTATATTGACAGTCTCTGGATAACAGTCATAGCATATCCAATTGATTTTAATAACTTTCTAGTATGCAAAAAGTAAGAAAATCCATATCCAATGAATTTAATGCAGTAAATGAGCTGATTATCGCGCAGCTGAAGTCCGACGTGACTCTAGTAGGTGATGTTGGGCATTATATAGTTGAAGCTGGGGGGAAGCGACTTAGACCGATACTGACCTTGCTAACAGCTAAAGCACTTGGAAAACCAAGAGATTCTCACGTGAAATTTGCTGCAGTAATCGAATTTATTCATACCGCCACCTTATTGCATGATGATGTAGTCGACTTGTCTCAGCTACGCAGAGGGCGCCCTACGGCAAATGCTGAATTTGGCAATTCGTCAAGCGTGTTAGTCGGAGACTTTCTCTATACTCGAGCATTTCAGCTTTTAGTAGATATAGGAAATATGGATATTCTTGAAAATATGGCTAGTTCGACAAACATCATTGCAGAAGGAGAAGTAATGCAACTGGAGAAAGCTGGCGACCCATCAACCACCGAAGATCAATATCTAGATATTATTAACCGAAAGACTGCCGCTCTTTTTTCTTCTGCCTGTTTTGGCGCCGCTGTTTTAAATGAGGCCAAATCATCGACGGTGGTTACTATGAGAAATTTTGGACTATACTTAGGTATGGCTTTTCAAATAACAGATGACATACTTGATTATTTTGGAAACCCACTAGATATTGGGAAGCATCTTGGTGACGATCTTGCAGAAGGAAAAATGACTTTGCCTCTAATTCGCGTGATGCAGGTTGGCAGTAATGAAGAAATTAAACTTGTTGAAGAGGCTATAACTAAAAAAGATCGTTACGCATTTAAAAAAATCATAGAAATTATAGAATGCAATGATGTAATTGAATATTGCAAAGGAATCGCTAAAAAGTACCGGGATTTAGCTATTGCTGAGATAGAAGATTTGGGCTCAAATCATGCAAGCGAAGAGCTTCGAAGATTATGTCAGATATCCGTAAATCGAGTAAGCTAAGACCCTTAAAAATAGAACTATCAAGCTTTTTCAAATATTCTTATTCTATGGCTAACCATCAAAAAAATGACTAGTAACTGGTCCATCACTAATAAACCTGAATTCCAGGCTCTATTACAGGAAAAAGATAGACTTAAAAATCAAAGTATAATCAAACTTTTTTCTGAACAGCCTAACAGAGCCAATGACCTTACTATTGCTCAAGCAGGCATTGAACTAGATTACTCTAGACATGCAATTGACAGGCAAGGCTTTGATGCACTATTTAAAATAATCGATCGCTCGGATAGCCATCGCTTCGCGAACGAATTACTCGGCGGATCAAATGTAAATTTTACTGAGAAACAACCAGCCCTCCACTCCTTATTCAGAAACAGGAGTAGTGAAAAAAAACATATTGTAGTATCTGAAATTCAACAAAAAATGGCTCATATAGTTGAAGACATTGTAAATGGAAATAAAAAAGGGTTTACTGGAAAAGCATTTACAGACGTTGTTAATTTAGGAATTGGAGGTTCTTATTTAGGGCCTAAGCTGGTCTTTGAGTCACTTAGCAACTACCGAAATCATCTTCATTGCCACTTCGTATCAAATCTTGATCCAGAAGATTTAAAAGCTACGCTATTGACACTGCAACCGGAAACAACTCTCTTCGTTGTTTGTTCTAAATCATTTAAAACCGAGGAAACTCTAATTAACGCCCAGAACGCAAAGAATTGGCTGATGAAAGCAGGCGCTAAGGATCTTGAAAATAATTTCATAGCTATCACCGAAAATACCAAAGCAGCTCAAGGCTTCAGCATTCCAGCTGAAAATTGCCTGTTACTCCCAAAAGAAGTGGTCGGTAGATACTCTATATGGACATCAGCAGGGCTAACTTGTGCACTCGGGATCGGCTGGAAATCATTTAACGAGTTGCTTTCTGGTGCAGAGGCTATGGACAGTCATTTCAAATCGGCGAGCCCTAATGAAAATTTACCCGTAATAATGAGTTTGCTGGAATTTTGGTATCGGAACTGCTGGAACACACAAGTCCATGCGATAATACCTTACTCCCACAACCTAAGAAGCTTACCAAGCCACCTGCAACAATTGGTTATGGAAAGTAACGGAAAGAATGCTCTGGCCTCTGGAGAATTCCTTGAAAGTGATACAGCCTCGGTAGTGTGGGGCACAGATGGGATTAACGGCCAACATTCCTTTTATCAGTTTTTACATCAAGGAACCGTACTCTGTCCTATAGATTTTATTCTACCACTTTCACCGATATCGGGAGACTCTAATCAACACTCGAAGATGGTGTCTCATTGCTTAGCACAAGCAAGAGCCCTTATGATTGGTCGTTCCACTGATGAATCATATAATTACTTGGTAAAGAAAGGTCTGCCAGAAAAATATTCTCGAGATCTTGCTCCGCATTTGAGGATGCCGGGAAATAGACCTAGCAGCATCATCAGTTTCGAATCTCTAAATCCAAGTGTTCTAGGAAGCCTTTTGGCCTTATATGAACACAAAACCTACTTTAGTGCTCGTCTCTGGGGAATCAATCCTTTTGATCAATGGGGTGTTGAATTAGGTAAGACGATTAGCGAAAATATTCAAACTGTAATGTTTGAAAATGAAGACTGTAATGAATTGGACCCTGCTACACATCGATTAATTTCAAAATGGAAGAAAACTACACTAGCAGATTAACCTCCATCAATTATTCCTAACAATTCGGAGGTCTTTTTTTTCATCAATTCAGCATCTCCATAACTTTCCACGTTTAATCTGACTACCGGCTCTGTATTGGATGTTCTAAGATTGAATCTCCAGTCACCACAATTTGCGCTTATTCCATCCATATGTTCAATTTTTCTTATTTCGGAAAAAAAATGATTCTGAACCATTTCAAGCAACTCTTCTGGATCGGAAACTTGGCGGTTAATTTCGCCACTACAAGGAAAAAGCTTTTGCCTTTCCTTCACTAATTCAGCTAGAGATTTCTTTTTAGAAGCCATTAATCCGCAAACCAGTAGCCATGGAATCATTCCACTATCACAGTAGAAAAAATCTCGGAAATAATGATGAGCACTCATTTCTCCTCCGTAAACCGCGTTTTCTGCTCGCATACTCTCTTTTATAAAAGCATGCCCTGTCTTACTTTGAACTGGCTTACCATTGAAATTATTTACTATATCTATCGTGTTCCATATTAATCGAGGATCATGAACTATAGCTGAGCCAGGAGTTTTCTTTAGAAACGCTTCCGCTAACAAGCCAACGATGTAATAACCTTCGATAAAATTTCCATCCGCATCAAAGAAGAAACATCGATCAAAGTCACCATCCCATGCTATTCCCAGATTTGCTTTATTTTCTTTAACTGCCTGACTGGTAGATATGCGGTTCTCCAACAATAGAGGATTCGGCACACCATGTGGAAAATTTCCATCAGCTTCATGATGGATTTTAATAAACTCAAAAGGAAGTCTAGGTTCTAATAAATCGATAATCTTACCTGCTCCACCGTTACCTGGATTCGACACAATCCTATATTTAGGGAGATTAGATATATCTATATAACTGAGAAGATGTTCTATGTATGATTTCGAAGTATCTAATGTGTTTAAACTTCCTTTGCGTTTAGACGAACTAAACAAATTAGCCTCTGCTAAAGAACGGATTTCCTCTAAACCACTTTCACCTGAAATTGGTTTGGCTTCTTCACGCACAAACTTCATACCATTGTAATCCATGGGGTTATGACTTGCGGTAACTACAATTCCACCATCCAATCGAGAATATTTAGTCGCAAAATATATTTCTTCAGTTCCACACTCGCCAATATCAAAAACGGAAACACCTTGATCACGTAATCCAGATACCAGTCCTCTCTTTATCTCAGGACTACTTAACCTGATATCATTTCCAACAACAACCTCGTTTGGCTGAATAACTTCAGCGTAGGATTGACCAATCCTCTTGGCAACGCTTTCATTCAATTCATCAGGAACACGCCCTCTGACATCATAAGCAGTAAAACAATTAAGAGATTTCGAGGAAAAAATAATTAACTCGCCTTATAGATATTTTCGTAGACATAATTTGTAGCCTCTACAAATCCAGAGATACTTCCGCAATCAAACCGTTTACCCTGGAATTTGTATGCTACAACACCACCTTCAGAAACTTGTCGATTAAGTGCGTCGGTGAGTTGAACTTCACCGTTTGCACCAGGTTCGGTTTGCTTAATGATTTCAAAGATATCTGGCGTGAGAATATACCTACCAATAATTGCAAGATTTGATCCTGCCTCCTCTGGTTTTGGTTTTTCAACCATTTCCCTGACTTCAATTACATTTTCCCTGATATTATCTCCACAAACTATACCGTACCTACTTACCTGTTCCATTGGTACTTCTTGGATGGCTACTATTGAACAATTAAATTCCTCATATAACTCGACCATCTGACTAAGCACACTTTTTTCAGCATTAATGCATAGATCATCTGATAAGAGAACTCCAAACGGTTGATCACCGATCAACACCTCGCCTGTTAAAATGGCATGCCCTAAGCCAAGCATTTCTCGTTGGCGCACCATAGTGAAAATTCCTTGATCCAATACATTACGAATACCACTTAAAAAAGCTTCTTTAGGTGTTCCGGAAACCTGCTGTTCTAGTTCATAACTAATATCAAAATGATCCGCGATTGCGCGTTTTCCTCGCCCTGTGACCAGAGCACAATTATTCATCCCTGCTTGTATTGCTTCTTCTACTCCATATTGAACTAATGGTTTATTAACAATTGGAAGCATTTCTTTCGGCATGCTTTTAGTGGCCGGCAAAAATCTGGTTCCGTAGCCTGCTACAGGAAAAAGACATTTTTGAATTAATTTCCTATCCATTAATTTTTATTAGTCCTGCCATAGTCATCATCATATCTCTCAATATCATCTTCTCCTAAATAATCTCCTGTCTGTACTTCAATTATTTCAAGCGGCTCATTCTGAGAGTTTCGCAACCTGTGTTTCGTATTAATTGGGATATAAACAGACTCGTCAACTTCTAAATTAAAAGTCTCTGAACCACATGTGACCTCAGCAATTCCACTAACAACAACCCAGTGCTCCGCTCTTCGGAAATGTTTCTGTAGAGACAAAGCTTGTCCCGCGTTTACAATTATGCGTTTTACTTGGAAGCGATCAGAAATCACCAAGGATTCATAGGAGCCCCAAGGTCGAAAAACCTCTTTATGGTTTAGAATTTCTTTGCGCCGCATTGATTTAAGTCTATTTACTATCTCCTTAACTCCTTGCGAATCTCCAAGAGTCGTCGCCAAAACAGCATCTGTTGTCTCCACTAAAACAAGATCCTTCAATCCGGTCGCAGCTATTAAACGAGATTCACTACGAATATAACTATTCTCACAATTATCTATAATCACATCACCCCGAGTGGCATTGCCATGGCTGTCATGATCTGAAATCGACCACAATGCCGACCATGATCCCACATCGCTCCAATGACTCTCCAAAGCGGTAACACTTGCTCTATCAGTTTTTTCCATAACAGCATAATCGATACTGACACTTGGACTACTTATAAAAGCTTCTACACCTGGTCTCAAAAAGTCTGAGTCTACACTAGATGTTTCCAACGCTTTTTCACAAGCACTGATAATTGAAGGATGGTACTTTCGAAGCTCTCCAAGATAGGAGGAAGCAGAAAATAAAAACATGCCGCTATTCCAAAAAAAATCTCCTTGCTTTAAATATGCTTCTGCTCGAACTAAATCAGGTTTTTCAATAAATTCTGCAACTTCGTAGGTATTAGAACCTAGCTCTCTCCCTCTTCGGATATAGCCATAACCAGTCTCAGGTGCATTTGGCTTGATTCCAAAAGTCATCAACATGCCTTTTTTAGCATACTCCCCAGCAGTCCTCGTCGCGGAAACAAAATATTTATCATCTAAAATAATATGGTCTGAAGGCATAACATGCATTAAGGTTTCAGGATTAGTCTTGCAAATTTGAATGGCTGCAAGAGCTAAAGCTGGAGCAGTGTTTCTTCCCTCAGGCTCCAAAATAATAGTGTTAACTTTTGCTCCAATTTGTCTAACTTGCTCAGCTGTTGCGAATCTATTTTCTTCATTGCAAATTAGGATAGGGTTATCATCTGCTAAAAGTGAAGCTCTTCGCAGAGTTTCCTGCAACATTGTGTTTCTACCAACCAGATTAAGATACTGCTTCGGATGAGCTTCTCGAGAAACAGGCCATAAGCGACTGCCTACCCCACCGCAAAGAATCACGGGGATCACTTACATTCACCACAGGGAAATTTTAGATTTCTTCTCAACTGACTAATTCTCCAAAATTTATAATAATAAAAACTGCACTTTCGATTAAAACACAACGAGAAATTATTTCCAAAGCTGGACTTGTCTCTATCAGTCATTACACTAAGCAATCTTCTAAATATTTATTTAGATAACATGAAATAATTTATTTACTGAGTCCATTTTATGAACAGAAGATCCAGTTTTTCTAAAGAAGAGTTGTTATCCTGTAGTAGGGGTGAAATGTTTGGAGAAAACAATGCTCAGCTGCCTAGCGGCAACATGCTTATGGTAGATCGAATTGCATATATCAGTTCTGAGGGTGGCAATTTCTCTAGAGGCGAAATTTTAGCCGAGTTTGATGTTTCACCCGATCTCTGGTTCTTTAGGTGCCACTTCCCAGGCGATCCAGTCATGCCTGGCTGTCTAGGCCTCGATGCAATGTGGCAATTAGTAGGCTTTTTTCTTGGGTGGCGTGGAAATCCAGGTAGAGGTAGAGCACTTGGTTCGGGTGAAGTTAAATTTAAAGGAGAAATCCTTCCTACCGCGAAAATAGTCAAATACCATATACATCTAAAACGAATCATTGAACGGAAGCTAGTCATGGGTATCGCTGATGGAATGGTTTCTGTTGATGATAAAGAAATTTATAATGCGAAAGATCTTAGAGTAGGCCTTTTTACTAACACGGAGTCTTTTTAAACATGTCTCGGAGAGTTGTGATAACAGGGATGGGAATTGTTTCTTGTTTGGGAAACTCTATTGAAGAAGTAGCATCTTCACTTTTCGAGGGATCTTCTGGTATTGAGACTCGAGAAGAACAAATTGAGATGGGAATGCGTTCACAAATCGCTGGCGCACCCAAGATTTCTGTTGATGAATTTATAGATAGAAAACAGCGTCGCTTTATGGGTGACGCAGCAAGCTATGCCTATATATCTATGTTGCAGGCAATAGAAGATTCGGGGCTTGAGGAGCATGATATATCCAATCCAAAAACAGGAATAATTGCTGGATCTGGAGGAGCTTCATCTGCTAGCCAGACCGAAGCCGCAGATATTCTTCGCGACCGCGGTTTGCGTCGAATAGGTCCATATCGAGTTACTCAGACAATGGGCAGCACAGTCTCTGCTTGCCTGGCAACTCCTTTCAAAATAAAAGGAATTAATTATTCTATATCATCGGCCTGCTCCACTAGCGCTCATTGCATAGGGAATGCAATGGAACAGATCCAATTAGGAAAGCAAGACATAGTATTCGCGGGAGGCGGTGAAGAACTTCATTGGACACTCAGCTGTCTTTTCGATGCTATGGGTGCATTATCTACGAAATATAATGACACTCCTTCTGCAGCCTCCAGAGCATACGATGTAGAACGTGACGGATTTGTAATTGCTGGAGGCGGAGGGATTTTGGTACTAGAAGAGCTCGAGCATGCTAAAGCAAGAGGAGCAAAAATCTACAGTGAGATTGTTGGGTACGGCGCGACTTCAGACGGTCATGATATGGTAGCCCCCTCTGGAGAAGGCGCAGCAAGGTGTATGAAAGAAGCACTTCGAAATATTGAGGGAGAAATAAACTACATAAATGCTCATGGAACAAGCACTCCAGCTGGTGACATACAAGAACTTAAAGCCGTTAAAGATGCATATTCTGATATGGAAAACATACCTATAATTGGGTCTACCAAATCATTGTCGGGCCACTCATTGGGTGCGGCCGGGGTACAAGAGGCTATATACTCTCTGATAATGCAACGAGATAATTTTATCTCGGCTTCAGCTAATATAAAAAATCTAGATCCGGAAGCAGAGGGACTTCCAATAGCATTAAAACGCCTAGAAAACGTAGACCTAAATCAGATCATGTCGAATAGCTTTGGATTTGGTGGAACAAACGCATCCTTAGTGTTCAGAAAATTAACTCTTTAAATATAGCATATAGCTGATTTTATGGGCCAATAAGGGAATCGAACATCAACACCTTAATTAACTGACCATTTGTAACAGAAGTATTTGGCGGCAACTCAGCTAGCGCATCAGATTTGCAGATAGAATTAAATACCCCAGAACCTTGATTAGGATAAAGTTCCGCGGTGAGTCCGAAACTACATTGTGAAATTCGTACTCTCAAGTACTGCTGTCTATCTGAGAGTTCTTTAAGGTCGAATTTTGCATTAACAGGAATGTATACAAGTTGCTTAAAATTATCTCCTTGCATAGCATAAATAAATGGTTTCGCCACTAACAAAAAAACTACAAATGCAGAAACAGGGTTTCCTGGCAAGCCTAAAATAGGGGTAGCACCTATCATCCCCAAAGCCATTGGCTTACCAGGCTTAATATTTAACTTCCAGAAAATTAATTCTCCTAAATTTTTAATTTGAGTCTTAACATGATCTTCTTCACCAACTGATACCCCTCCAGTGGTTATTACGCAGTCGGCCACATCAGATGCTTCGGACAATACTTTAGATATCCTACTTGGATCATCAGGAATTATTCCAAAATCAATAACATCCATTCCCCAATTTTTTAAAAGAGATAACAATGTGACTTGATTTGAACTATATAACTCTCCGAGGTTTATAGATCGCGATCCAGGCTCTACTAATTCATTACCAGTACTAAAAACCGCGACTTTTAGAGATCGCTTTACCATTACCGAGGAAATTCCGACCGACGCCAACAGACCTAAATCTTGTGCCCGGAGACGATGTCCAGACGAAAGTACTTCTTCTCCTGCTGCTATGTCTTCACCTGCTTGTCTCACATTCTGACCGACACTAATGGCACTTGGCATAAAAACAGATCCTTTGGCCTCGAATATTTCCTCCTGCACTACCACCGAATCTGCACCAATGGGCAATGGGGCTCCAGTGAAAATCCTCGCTGCGGTTCCTTCTTTAAGTACTGAAGGTGAAGCCCCTGCTGGAATTCTGTTACTCAGCTCTAGGGTCTTTCCAATAGAAGATGAAGCTTCAACAGCATATCCGTCCATCGCACTGTTGGTTACTAAAGGAACGTCTATCGATGAAAAGACGCTCTCTGCCAAAACACAATTATTTGCCTCAAGAAGATTTTTAGTTTCAATTTCTCTAATCGGAACTGCTTTCTCCAGAAGCAAATGTCGCGCTTCATTAATAGAGAGGTAAGACGATCCCATAGTCAGTCCTTAGATCGAAATGCTCCAACAAAATTACAAGGCTGATGACTTGAATCCAACTGCTCTTTTATAAGTTCATTCCATGCCAATTTAC
This sequence comes from uncultured Halieaceae bacterium, assembly GCA_913051825.1. Classification (GTDB taxonomy): domain Bacteria; phylum Pseudomonadota; class Gammaproteobacteria; order Pseudomonadales; family Halieaceae; genus CABYJX01. Next base: position 19,445 of record CAJXCR010000011.1, on the reverse strand, counting down.
ATGCCCCAGTAGATCCAGGAATGCAGAAAATAGTCGTATTATTCGCTACCCCCGCTAAAGCACGTGATTGGATGGTAGAGGAGCCTATTTCACCATGAGATAAATAACGAAAAATTTCTCCAAAACCATCAATATTTTTATCAAAAAGTGGTTTTACCGCTTCTGGTGTCGAATCTCGCCCAGAAAAGCCGGTACCTCCTGTGAGTAATATTGCACTTATATCTTTATCAGCGATCCAATTAGATAGTACCGCTCGAATTTGATAGATATTATCTAACACGATAATTCTTTCACCAATTTTGTGGCCGGCATCTTGAATCGCTTCGCACAAGTAATTTCCTGAAGTGTCGTTTTGGAAAGTTCTAGTATCAGAAACAGTGAGAACATTTATAACCAATGAATCGCAAAGGCCATTATCTTTCAGCATAGACATCGAAAAAGTCATCTCTCCGAATAATAGTTTTTTACTGCCTCAGATAATGATTGCTTCCATGGCATTTGTCGGATACCAAAACTATTATGAATTTTTCCACAATCCAACCTAAAATTTAGCGCTTCATTATCTTCAGCAGGGCTTAAAGTTATGTCTGACTTAATAAACTTAAATTTGAGCAATGAAGAAAGAACAGCCTCAGAAAAGTCAAAACCAGAAACAGCTTCAGATCCACAATAGTGATAAATTCCCACCTGATTTGCACTAGCGCTAATTTGATCGATAATTCCTGAGATAACCCTTGCTCCATCAGACGCATGTAATGGACATTCTATCTTTTGATTAGACCTTTTTACCTCTTTTTTCTCTTCTAGATTTCCAATCAGATCAGTTAAAATATTTGATCCATATGCAGCAAATATAGGGCCCAGTCTCAGGATAATATGCTTTTCGCAGATCTCGCGAATTTTATCCTCATTACTTAGAAAAAAAAGCCCCCTTTCTTTTGCGGCATCAGGTGGATCAGATTCTTGGTATGGCTTATCTTTTTTACCTGAAAACACCATTGGATTAGAAACACAAAGCATATGAATCTCTTCTTTTGAACAAGTCTTAGCAATCCATTCAGTGTTTTCCATATCTTCATTTTTTTGAAAAACTCTATCTCCCAAACAGTTTGAAAATCTTAAATCAACAAGAATATCTGGTGAGACCTTACGTAAATCTTTCCTAAATTTACGTTCACTCTTCCATCGATCTTTTGTTGTCCGAATGGTTTCAATTTGGTGTCTACCCCACCTTAACAGATGAACTTTAAGACCTGCGCCTAGACAAGTATTCTCTCCGATCACAACTACTCGCAAAGAATTAAACCTCCACTTTTTTATCTATTCCCCTCAAATTTAAAAAGGTATATCGTCATCTGATATATTGTCTGTCAAATTTACATTCTCCAAAGGCGAAGGATTTTTTTCAGCTGGCTCATGTCGAACCTGCTCAAAACCACCGGCATCAGGACCAGCGCTACGGCTATCCAGCATCTGCATTTCCCCAGCAACGATCTCCGTGGTGTAACGGTCTTGCCCTGATTTATCCTGCCATTTTCTAGTTCTTAAGGATCCTTCTAGATAAACTTTAGAGCCTTTTTTTAGATATTCCGCGGCGATCTCAGCTAAACGGTTAAAGAAGACTATACGATGCCATTCTGTACGCTCCTGAAGCTGTCCTGTTTGCTTATCCTTCCAGGAATCGGAAGTAGCAACGCTGATATTTGTGACCGCTCCTCCGCTTGGTAAATACCTTGTTTCAGGATCATTACCCAAATTCCCTACTAAAATCACCTTATTTATGCCTCTTGCAGCCATGTTCAATCCTCTAAATATTTATGCTTTACGGCAATTAATTTGCAAACGACTATAGCAATCCCTAATTGGAATTGCACCAGCTAAGTAATAAAACACGCTCTCTAGTTATTCTTCTTTTATTACTTAGCTGGAACAGTATTTCTACATGACCCACAAACTAAAAGATGTTAATCGCTCTCAACAAAACTAAGATGCAATTCAAAAAAAAGCCAAAATATCATTGGGATTAAACAAAATATCCACGCTACACTATCAAATTGAAAAAGCCATCCTCCAAATAATCCACCGCAAGCCGCACCCAAAAACTGGCTGGTTGAAAACAAACCTAATGCTAAGCCACGGTTCCTTTCCAAAACCTGAGAGCCAACCAAGGCCGGCAAAGTTGCTTCAAAGTAATTAAAAGTAACAAAGAAAATAAGTAAGAAACAGGCATAAATGAAAAAGTTCTTGATAAACAAAAGTCCAAGTACTGATAAGCTTAAAATTAGAATAAAAAAGACAAAGGACCCTCTCCAACGATTATTTTTCTCGAAAAAATTAAGTATAAAAAGCACTCCTAATAATGACCCTAAGACTACCGGAAGATATATATACCAATGAATATCTCTAGGTATATTAAATAGAACTTGCAGTGAATGAGGCACAAACGAAAAACTAGTTGTGAGAATAAAGTGAAGGCAAAAAATCCCAAAATAGAGAGATTGAAGCTTTAAATCTTTGCATACTCGAAATACCGTATCTATATTCCACATCGCAGATATATCGTGGTTTGGAGTTGTTATCGATTGACTTGGAATTCCATAACTCACCAAAATAATTCCTAAGATAGAAAGCGAGGCGGTCAAATAAAACACCCCAGAAATCCCAAGAAATGCTGCTACCACTGGCCCCAAAACCATAGCTAAAGAAAAAGATATACCTATGCTAGCACCGACGATGGCCATCGATTTTGCGCGCTGACTTTCGCGGGTATTGTCAATAATTAGGGCCATAACCGACCCAGCTATCGCTCCACCACCTTGGAGAAGACGACCAATTATCATCGTGGAAATATTATTTGCCAAACCTGCTACAAGACTACCTAGACAAAATATAACCAAGCCCATTATTATGATTGATTTTCGACCAAAAACATCAGATAACCAGCTCATTGGGATCTGAAGAATGGCTTGTGTAACTCCATACGCTCCCAAAGCTACTCCTATGAGAACGGGACTGGATCCCTCTATTTCCGCAGCGTAAGGCCCCAGGATGGGAAATACCATGAAAAGTCCCAGCATACGAACCAGATAAAGGATTGAAACGATAAAAATTAGACGTCGTTCAGAAAAATTCATAGGGAAATAACGTGTTAAAGAAAACGCAGACTTTTTTTAAAAAACTGCTTTGGGTAAAGTAGCATTTTGCATCAATTTTTGCCTTAAGTCAGCATTGAAGATTATACTGGCATGTTAATTGAAAATACGGATTATCATGGATTCTATTATAATTAGGGGTGCAAGGACCCACAATTTGAAGGGCATTGATCTAGACATTCCAAGGGATAAGCTGGTTTTAATTACCGGTATATCTGGATCCGGAAAGTCTTCTTTAGCCTTCGATACTCTATATGCTGAAGGACAAAGACGTTATGTAGAATCCTTATCCACCTATGCCCGCCAATTTCTATCAATGATGGAAAAACCTGATATTGATCGGATTGAAGGCCTTTCTCCTGCAATATCAATAGAGCAAAAATCGACTTCTCATAACCCGCGATCAACCGTAGGAACAATAACAGAAATTTATGATTATTTGCGACTCCTTTTCTCAAGAATTGGAGATCCCATATGTCCAGAGCATGGTGGCAAGCTCGAAGCTAAGACAATTAGCCAAATGGTCGACTCAGTTTTATCTCTTCCGGAAGGTTCTCGTCTAATGCTACTTTCTCCTCTCGTAAGAGATAAAAAAGGAGAACATTTACCAATCTTCGAAAGTTTACGTGCTGCCGGATTTATTAGAGTGCGAATCGATGGAAGTATATTTGAACTCGATCACATTCCAGAGCTAAACAAAAACAAAAAACATCGCATTGAAGCTGTAGTGGATCGATTCAAAGTCAGGAATGATCTAAAGCAACGCTTGGCAGAATCATTTGAAACTGCTTTAGAATTGTCCGACGGGCGTGCAACAGTGGTATCGATGGATAACGAAGACGTCAAACTTAGTTTTTCCGCCCGTTTTTCCTGCTTAGATTGCGGACACAGCATTGAAGAACTTGAACCGCGCCTTTTTTCATTCAACAGCCCCAGCGGAGCATGTCCATCTTGCGATGGTTTGGGCATAAAGCAATATTTTGACACTAGCTTAATAATTACAGATTCTGATAGTAGTTTAAGTACAGGCGCTATTCGTGGCTGGGACCGGCGAAACCTTTATTACTTTCACATGCTTAAATCTCTAGCATCACACTACGATTTCGACATAGATAAACCATATAAAATGCTAGAGAAAAGATGCAAAGACATAATTCTTTTTGGTAGCGGAGCAGAAGAAATAGAGTTTAATTATATAAGCGACAAAGGAACGGTTTTTAAACGACATCATCCCTTCGAAGGAATCATTCCAAATATGGAAAGACGCTACCGCGAAACTGAATCTAATTCCGTTCGTGAAGAACTAGCTAAATTTCTCTCAATTAGTAAATGCTCTAGTTGTGACGGGACACGACTCACGGAATCAGCGAGACATGTACTAATCGATGAAAAATCACTTCCAGATGTTACGAGAATGTCGATCGGATTATCCCATAGTTATTTTAAATCATTAAAATTAGAAGGACGCAAAGGTGAAATTGCAGAAAGCATCTTAAAAGAACTAGTTGCGAGATATAAATTCCTCGAAGATGTAGGATTAGATTACCTTACGCTAGACCGAAGTGCTGACACTCTCTCCGGTGGAGAAGCTCAGCGAATTAGATTGGCATCACAAATTGGCGCTGGATTAGTGGGAGTAATGTATATACTTGACGAACCGTCAATTGGCCTTCACCAAAGAGATAACGCGCGACTTCTCAGCAGCTTGACACACCTTCGTGACATCGGAAACTCAGTTATTGTAGTTGAGCATGATGAGGAAGCTATCCGTCTGGCTGATTACATAATTGATATCGGACCGGGAGCAGGAGTTCATGGCGGAAATATAATTGCTCAAGGCTCATTAAAGGATATCGTTAATCAAAAAGACTCTATTACCGGAGCTTATCTTTCTGGAAAACGAAAAATAGAAATTCCCGAATCAAGAAATATGCCATCACCTGGATACGAAATAGTAATACAAGGAGCAAGAGGGAATAATCTAAAAAATATTAACTTCATTTTACCATTAGGTCTATTAACTTGCATTACCGGAGTCTCTGGTTCAGGAAAATCGACCTTGATTAACAATACTCTTTTCCCGCTTGCCGCAAATCAATTCAATCGAAATTCCTCTTTGGCAGTAGCCGAACATCAATCAGTAACTGGTTTAACCCTAATAGACAAATGCATTGACATTAATCAAAGCCCCATCGGAAGAACACCACGATCGAATCCAGCAACCTACACAGGTATTTTTTCACCAATACGAGAGTTATTCGCAAATACTCAAGAATCTCGCTCCCGAGGATACAAGCCTGGCAGATTTAGTTTTAATGTTCGTGGTGGACGTTGCGAAGCATGCCAAGGTGATGGAGTAACCAAAGTTGAGATGCATTTCCTTCCAGATATATATGTGCCTTGTGATGTTTGTAAAGGGAAAAGATATAACCGTGAAACTTTAGATATAAAATTTAAAGGAAAGAATATTTTTGAAGTTTTGGATATGACAGTTGAGGATTCGCTAGACTTTTTTTCGGCAGTTCCAGCAATAGCGAAAAAACTACAAACTCTTATTGATGTCGGTCTAACTTATATAAAACTTGGTCAAGCTTCTACAACTTTGTCTGGCGGCGAAGCTCAACGTATAAAACTCTCTCGAGAATTATCCAAAAGAGGCACGGGAAAAACTCTATATATACTTGATGAACCAACTACCGGATTGCATTTCGAAGATATTAGACAATTACTTCGCGTATTACATAAGCTCCGAGATCAGGGGAATACTATTGTAATTATCGAGCATAATCTGGATGTTATAAAAACCGCAGATTGGCTAGTAGATCTAGGCCCTGAAGGCGGAGCTAGAGGCGGAGAAATAATTACTTCAGGCACCCCCGAGCAAATAGCAAATTGCAACCTTTCATTTACGGGAACATTTCTTTTAGAAATCCTCAAAGACGCCAAGAAGGAAAAAGCAGCGTGAACTTTTTAGATCTAAAAAAAGTATGCTATCTAATCCTGACATTTCTAACACTTATCAGTTTAGGATGCTCTTCAACAAAACCCGGCGTAAATATTGAAAATAATCGGCCTCGGCTCTCGTTGCTATACTGCGATAGCTTTATGATTTACACGATGTGTGCTGAAGACTTAAACAAAGATGGAGAGGTTGATTTGTTTTTTTTTGAGGATGATGACCAAATATTCTTTTATAGAAAAGGTTACCTAAAAAATATCATTACCAGTCATCTTTTCCATCCATGCATGCGAGAAATGACCAATGACCTCGTGAGACTAGGATCACGACTTTTTCTTATAAAAAAAGATGGGGATTTTGTACATAAAATAGCTATACAAACTAAGTTAATGGCAGTTTATATTAGCTACCTACCAGTAATTAATTCATGCCAAGAAGCTAATGAACTGGATAATAACGATGAAAACTCTTTTGATCACGATGGATTCTTTTGAAATGCTTCAATTTAAGAAAGCAATTAAATCAGAGAAAAATATAATTCGAGTATTCTCAGCATGAGTAAAGAAACTTTGGTCAGTCTTGCCAAGGATAACATTAAACATGCTAATGCTAAGTCAGTGTCTCTTGCTACTGGAACAATGAAAATCCCAGCATCAGATTACACAGATAATAAAAGATGGATCATAGAGAAAAACAAACTATTTCATAGATTACCACTATTAGTAGCAATGTCGTGTGAATTACCAGAAGAGCGAAGCTATCTTTCAATAGAAGCTGCTGGCATCCCAATGATCATTACACGCGATGAAAATTTCAAACTTCATGCGATGCTCAATAGCTGCTCTCATCGCGGAGCTCAGATTTTAGATCCCGGATGCGGAAAAATTAAGAGACTGACTTGTCCTTTTCACGCTTGGGGGTATGACTTAGACGGATCTTTAGCCCACGTATTTGCCAGTGATGTTTTTGGTGAGATAGATAAATCCCAACATGGCCTTATACGCCTTCCTGTGTATGAGAACGCAGGCTTGATATGGGTTAATACAGATCCAAACTCTAATTTATGTATCTCAGACTATCTGTGCGGTTACGATAATCTCTTGCAACACTTCAATTTCAGAAATTGGAAGATATTTGGTCGTAGATCTATCGTAGGACCAAATTGGAAGATTGCATATGATGGGTATCTTGATCTATATCATTTGCCAATACTGCACAAAAAGACTTTTGGTTCTGATATGCCATACAAATCATTAGCTTATTCTTGGGGTCCTCATACTCGAGTGACCTCACCAGATCCTGATCTTGCAAAGGAATCCCTGCATGTGCCACCAGAAGATTTCGATATCGACAATTTGACTTCGGGAGTCTGGACAATATTTCCTCATGTGTCTATTGCCTCCTTCGACGCGGGATGCAGGGGTGTTCTGATTTCTCAATTATTTCCAGGATCTAAAGTATCTGAATCTATAACGATACAAACCTATATGATTTCAAGAGACCTTGAAGAAAGTGAAGCAACCGAAGCTCAAACTATGTTTGATTTACTGGAAACAGTCGTTTCTGAAGAAGATTATAAAACTGGCTTAAAACAACAAGCTGCTCTAAAAACAGGCTTACGCAATGAAGTAATATTTGGTAGAAATGAAGAAGGATGTCAAACTTTTCACAGATGGGTAAACAAAATACTCGAAACCCCAGATAGTGAGCTACCGCAGTTGTTTAAATCAGCTCACAGATGGGAACATACAAGGTAAAATCTTTAATCCATCTATTTAAAATTCTAATGACAATTACTAATAAGAACTCAACTTACATTGCCACATAAAAGCCGCTATTCAATTTCGTCTGGAACTATAACCTTTTGAGGGCGATCAAGCAGTTCAACAATTGCCATTGGAGCATTATCTCCTGATCTAAATCCACATTTAAGAATTCTGATGTAACCCCCTGGGCGAGTTTGATATCTAGGTCCTAATTCACCAAATAACTTACCTACAGCAGACTTACTCCTTATTCGATCGAAAGCTAATCTTCTGTTAGACAGATTGTCTTTTTTAGCCAACGTGATTAGAGGTTCTGCAAAACCCCTAAGTTCTTTTGCTTTTGGAAGAGTAGTCTTTATTTTTTCATGTTCTACCAACGAAATTGTCATATTTCTGAACATAGCCTTTCTATGGGAACTATTGCGATTAAGTTTTCTTCCACTATTGCGATGTCGCATGACGTTAACCTTTCCCCATATTCTTACAAGCTAAAAAGTATTTTACAATCTCGTAGACTAACTACTGAGAACTCGATCATCGTTCCGCAGAATTGCTGGCGGCCAGTTATCAAGCCTCATACCCAATGACAATCCCCGAGATGCAAGCACATCCTTAATTTCAGTAAGTGATTTCTTCCCAAGATTTGGAGTTTTGAGTAACTCGACTTCCGTTCTTTGAACAAGATCACCAATGTAATAAATATTCTCTGCCTTCAGACAATTAGCAGATCTAACAGTTAGCTCCAGATCATCAACAGGACGAAGCAATATAGGATCCACCTCATCTTCCTCTTCTGGAGCCTCTGCTTCTGTTTCACTTTCCAAATCAACGAAAACAGCAAGTTGTTGCTGCAATATTGTAGCGGCGCGACGAATAGCATCTTCAGGGTCAATAGTGCCATTAGTTTCTAGATCTAGAATTAGTTTGTCTAAATCAGTTCTTTGCTCCACTCTAGCTGATTCCACAACATAAGAAATTTTATTTATTGGAGAAAATGTTGCATCTAAAAGCAATTTCCCTATGGCACGAGTGTCGTCCTCTTCTGAGGCTCTCGAATCTGCTGGTGAATAACCTCGGCCTCTCTCAACAGTCAGTCGCATATCTAAAACTGAATCATCATTAAGATGACAAATCACATGATCAGGATTACATACCTCCACTTCGTTATCTAGTTGAATATCAGCAACGGTGACTGCACCAGGTCCTTTACTACTTAAGGTTAATTCAGTTTTGTCCTTACTACCCATTGTGAGGGCCACGCCCTTAAGATTGAGTAAGATTTCAATAACATCTTCTAGCACACCCTCTATAACATCATATTCGTGCAAGACACCGGTTATTTCTACTTCAGTAATAGCACACCCAGGCATAGAGGAAAGTAGAATTCTTCTCAAAGCATTTCCTAGAGTATGTCCAAAACCTCTTTCAAGAGGTTCAAGAGTTACTAGCGCACTAGTAAGGCTTTTCTGATCAACATCAATTTTATTAGGGGTAAGTAGATCTTTAACTGCATTTTGCATTTGAGTACCTGTAACTTTAATGACTTGAATAAAGGCTTACTTTGAATAAAGCTCAACTATGAGACTTTCATTAATTTCGGAAGAAAGATCTTGTCTATCCGGAGGCGCTTTAAAAACACCTTCCATCTTTTCATTACTTACTTCAACCCATTCAGGTTCACCTCGCTGAGAAGCTAAGGCCAGAGCAGCTTGAACCCTAAGTTGCTTTTTTGCTCTCTCCGTAAGTGAAATAGTATCTCCACCTTTTACTTTGTAAGAAGGAATATTTACAGAACTACCATTAACTAAAATAGATTTATGTGAAACTAATTGCCTTGCTTCAGATCGAGTTGCACCAAAACCCATCCTATATACAACGTTATCCAATCTGCTCTCTAGAAGCTGAAGAAGATTTTCTCCAGTAGCGCCTCTCAATCGAGCCGCCTCTTTATAATAATTTCTAAATTGCTTTTCTAGGACTCCATACATCCTTCTAACTTTTTGCTTTTCTCTCAACTGCACTCCATAGTCCGACAACCGACCTCTTCTTGCACCATGTTGTCCTGGAAGCGACTCCGGCTTACACTTAGTTTCGAGGGCACGAACACCACTCTTTAGAAATAGGTCAGTACCTTCCCTACGAGACAGCTTGCACTTTGGACCAATATATCTAGCCATTATTAATAATACCCTCTCATTATCTAGACACGTCTTCGCTTTGGAGGTCTGCAACCATTATGCGGAATCGGAGTAACATCTATAATATTGGTGATTTTATAACCACAGGAATTGAGCGCTCTTACTGCAGATTCGCGACCTGGACCAGGTCCTTTAACGTGAACATCCAAATTTTTAAGTCCGTATTCCTTCGCCGCATCACCGGCCTTTTCTGCTGCTACCTGTGCTGCGAAAGGAGTGCTTTTCCTAGAACCTCTAAAACCTGAGCCGCCGGAAGTCGCCCAAGTTAATGCATTACCTTGCCTATCTGTGATAGTAATTATGGTATTATTAAAAGAAGCATGAACATGTGCAATGCCATCTACGACTGTCTTAGAAATTTTCTTTCTTACGCCTTTGGTACTTTGTTTAGCCATAGTTGGTTTCTCTATCAACATACTCTAAAAGGGGGAGCAGCATATCTCCACACCGTAAGATATTTATTTACAACACATTACTTACGAATTGGTTTCCTGGGCCCTTTCCTAGTTCTTGCATTAGTCTTAGTCCTCTGCCCTCGCAAAGGTAGTCCCTTTCGATGGCGTAAACCTCTATTGCACCCCAAGTCCATAAGTCTCTTAATGTTCACTGAAATTTCTCGTCGCAGATCACCTTCTACCATCATTTGACCTACTTTCTCTCGAAGCACGTCCATTTGTGACTCCGTCAAATCACCAATGCGTTCACTCTCAACCATATTCGCTTCAGCGCATATCTTCCTTGCCTGACTTCGACCAACTCCGTAAATATAGGTGAGCGCGATTACAGTATGCTTATTATCCGGCACATTCACACCAGCAATTCGAGCCATCTAATTATCTCCAATAAAAAAAATACTAGTCCAAAGCGTTGGTGAGATCGCCAACCAAAAGGGGCGCGAGATTTTATCGGCATAAGAATTAAAAAGCAACTGAATTGACACTAACCTTGCCTCTGCTTGTGCCTTGGATCGGTATCGCAAATAACACGCACTACGCGCTTTCGACGGACAATCTTACAGTTCCGGCAAATTCTTTTTACTGATGCACGTACCTTCATAACTTTATACTCCTAACGTAATCCACCAGCACCACCAAAATTAGTTAAATTCGCCTTTTTCATTACAGAGTCATATTGATGAGACATTAAATGGCTCTGAACTTGAGCCATAAAATCCATCACCACCACCACGACAATTAGCAAAGAAGTGCCTCCCAAGTAAAAAGGAACATTCCACATTACTACTAGAAACTGCGGTAACAAGCATACTAAAGCGATATAGGCCGATCCAAAAACGGTCAACCTGGTGAGAACCCCATCGATGAAATTCGCTGTCTGTTGACCGGGCCTAATTCCCGGTACAAACGCTCCGGAACGCTTAAGATTATCTGCCACCTCTTCAGGATTAAACATTAATGCAGTATAAAAAAAGCAAAAGAAAACGATGAAAACAGTGAATAACAGTATGTTCAGAGGCTGGCCAGGCCCGATAGCCACTGCAAGGTCCTGCAGCCAATCTGCGGAACCAGATGATCCAAACCATTGCGCTATAGATGCAGGGAATAAAAGAATACTACTAGCAAAGATAGCAGGAATAACGCCTGCCATATTAACTTTTAGCGGCAAATGAGAGCTTTGAGCTTGATACATCTTCCTGCCCTGTTGACGCTTAGCGTAGTTTACGGTTATACGCCGTTGACCTCTCTCTATAAAAACCACCATATATATTACCGCTATAGCCAAACCAAGAATAAAAAGAAGCAAAAGTATATTTATTTCACCTTGCCTCGCCTGCTCTAGCGACTGCCCTATAGCAGAGGGTAACCCAGCAACTATTCCCGCGAAAATAAGCAATGAAATTCCATTGCCAATTCCTTTCTCGGTAATTTGCTCCCCTAACCACATCATAAAAACGGCTCCGGTAACTAACGATGTTATAGCAATCAAGTAAAAGAGTGCTGTCGCCGAGTAAGCCAGCCCTTGGTTTGCCATACCAACAGTCATACCAGTCGATTGTATTAACGCTAAGGCTACCGTGAGATACCTAGTATATTGACTTATTTTTCGACGACCCGATTCTCCTTCTTTCTTTAAGGCCTCTAAAGACGGCGTAACCGCTGACATCAAATTCATTATTATGCTTGCAGAAATATAAGGCATAATTCCCAAAGCTAGGATACTCATTCTCTCCAAAGCTCCTCCGGAAAACATATTAGCTAATCCAAGAATTGTCCCTTGATTTTGATTGAATAACGCGGACAACTGTGCCGGATCTATTCCAGGAACGGGTATATGCGTCCCTATCCTGTAGACAACGATAGCGAGAAAAACAAACCGAAGCTTAGCAAATAATTCGCCAAGACCAGCCTTATTAACGCCTGACGCTCCTTCCAACGCCATCAGTCTTCCACTTTTCCGCCAGCTTCTTCTACAGCTCGACGAGCACCAGCAGTTAAAACTAGCCCTTTTGTAGTAACGGATTTAAGTATCTCGCCAGACAGAAAAACCCTAATACGCTCAGTGCTTTTGCTAACTAATCCTGCCGATCTCAAAGCTTCAAGATCAATCACATCCCCTTGAACGCGATTTAATTCTCCTAATCTGATTTGAGCGGTCAGTCTACCGATCCTGGAAGAAAAACCAAATTTAGGCAACCGCTTTTGTAACGGCATTTGCCCTCCCTCAAACCCTGCTTTGACCTTGCCTCCGGACCTTGATTTTAAACCCTTATGTCCTCTTCCCGCGGTTTTTCCAAAACCACTTCCTATTCCTCTACCAACTCTCTTGGAATTTTTACGAGAACCGGGTGAAGGATTAATCGTATTTAGTCTCATGTTCGATACCATCTAATTATTATCTTCCACATGCAGAAGATAATCTGCTTTGTTTATCATACCTCGAACGGACAATGTGTCTTGAACCTCTACGGTATGTCCTATCCGCCTCAAGCCAAGTCCTCTAACCGAAGCCTTATGTTTCTTTAGCCGCCCTATTAAGCTCTTCATTTGTGTTACTTTAATTGTCACTTCAGTCATATAAACTCTCCTCTAATGAAGTATCTCTTCTACACTTTTGCCGCGTTTTGCAGCAACTTCATCCGGCGAAGTCATTTCTCTAAGACCATTAAAAGTAGCTCTAACAACATTAACTGGATTGGTCGACCCATAACACTTAGCTAAAACATTATTAACACCCGCTAGTTCCAATATTGCTCTCATTGCACCTCCAGCAATCACACCTGTACCTTCAGAAGCTGGCTGCATATAAATTTTAGAAGCTCCATGAGAGGCGCGAATCGGGTATTGAATTGTGCCATCATTTAACTCGACATTTATCATATTCCTGCGAGCTGCTTCCATTGCTTTTTGTATTGCAACTGGCACCTCTCGAGCCTTACCCCTACCAAAACCCACTTTTCCTTTTCCATCACCAACAACCGTGAGAGCAGTGAAACCAAAAATTCTACCCCCTTTTACCACCTTTGCGACTCTATTGACCTGCACCAATTTTTCCTGTAACTCTCCTTGATGCTGCTTATTCTGATCTTTAAAACTCATACCAAAATCCTAAAATTCAAGTCCATTTTCTCGTGCAGAGTCTGCTAAAGCTTTAACTCTTCCATGAAATTTAAAACCACCTCGATCAAATGCAATCTTCTTTACTCCGACCTTTAATGCACGCTCGGCAACTAACTTACCAACTGCTTCTGCTGCACTAATATTACCAGTCGCATTGCCCCGCAAAGACTTGTCCAACGTACTAGCACTTGCCAAAATAGAGTCCCCAGACGATGAAATCACCTGGGCATAGATATGCCTTGGAGTTCTATGAACAGAAAGACGAGTCACTTTTTGAGTTCTCATTCTGCTCCTGCTCTTTCTTGCTCTTCTTAATCTAGATTCATTTTTTTTCATATTTAAATTTCTATTTTTTCTTGGCTTCTTTGCGCCTAACATGCTCATCAGAATAACGGATACCTTTGCCTTTATATGGCTCCGGCGGTCTAAACGCCCTAATATTTGCAGCGGCTTGACCTACTTTCTGCTTATCAACACCTTTCAGCACTATCTCTGTTTGGCTAGGAGTTTCTGCAGAAACCCCTTCTGGCAACGAATAATCAACCGGATGAGAAAATCCTAATGTGAGGTTAATAGAACTACCTGTTGCTTTTGCTCGATAGCCAACTCCATTTAATATTAGTGTTTTTTCCCAACCTTCTTCTACGCCGGTAACCATATTGTTGATTAGTGCGCGGGTGGTGCCTGCCATTGCTTTATCCGAATCAGATGTAAAGTCAACTCTCAAGCAACCATCTTCATCCTGAGTAACTGAGATCTGATCTTTCAACATCATCTCTAAAACCCCTTTAGACCCTTTTACAGCAATGCCACCATCTTTAAGCGTAACTTCAACACTCTTAGGCACCACTATGGGTTCATTAGCTACTCTAGACATCGATTATTCTCTTCTCAATTAAACTTTTTATTTAGAATACTGTACAAAGAACTTCCCCACCGACACCAGCTGAATTAGCAGCTCTATCAGTCATAACACCTTTAGAAGTAGATATAACGGCAATACCAAGACCACCTTTAACTTTTGGAAGATTTTTTGAGTTCACATATTGCCGCAAGCCTGGCCGACTTATTCTCTTTATCTCAGCTATAACTGGTTTGCCATTGTGGTATTTAAGATCAATAGTTAAATTATCCTTACTTGCGCTATCCTCTTTTTTAAACTCAGAAATATAGCCCTCTTGTTTTAACACTCCGGCCACTGCTATTTTAAGTTTTGACTCAGGCATACGAACAACTGCGTGTCCAGCGAGTTGTGAATTTCTAATTCTAGTCAACATATCAGAAAGTGGATCTTGCATACTCATATTTTTTATCCCTAGTTACCAGCTCGCCTTGACAAGACCAGGTACATCTCCACGCATCGCTGCCTCACGAAGCTTGTTACGACTTAAACCGAATTTTCTATAGACCGCATGAGGTCTTCCCGTTAACTGGCAACGACGTTGCTGTCTTACAGGGCTGGCATTCCGGGGAAGCTTCTGCAAAGCTGTTTGAGCCTCCCAGCGATCTTCATCGGACAATGACAAATCACAAATTCTAGCCTTCAAAGCTAATCGTTTTTGCGCGTACTTAGCCACTATTTTTGCCCGCTTCTTTTCTCTTGCAATCATCGACTTCTTTGCCATTATGAATCTTTCACTCCTTTAATGGGAAATTAAACGCTCTAAGAAGAGCTCTCCCCTCATCGTCTGTTCTGGCTGTTGTAGTAATCGTAATATCAAGCCCGCGTAAAGAATCAATTTGGTCATAATCTATCTCTGGAAAGATAATTTGTTCGGTAATTCCCATTGCGAAATTACCCTTTCCATCAAAAGACTTAGGACTAACCCCTCTGAAGTCACGTATCCGCGGAATAGCTACGGAAATTAGTCTATCAAGAAATTCATACATCCTTTGTGATCGCAAAGTAACTTTACAGCCAATAGGCCAGCCTTCACGGATTTTAAAACCAGCTATAGACTTTCTTGACTTTGTCACAACAGGTTTTTGCCCCGATATTTTTTCTAAATCTGCTACAGCATTCTCCATAACCTTCTTATCACCCACAGCTTCACCGACACCCATGTTTAGGGTTATCTTTGTGATTCTAGGCACTGCCATCACATTTTCTAAACCAAGTGAATCTCTCAGCTGAGGAGTAATTTCATTAATATATTTTTGTTTTAAATTTACCATTTACATAATCCATCAATACAAGGTTTAGTCAGTCTTTAAGAATCTACTGGCTTTCCACTGGACTTAAAAATTCTTACTTTTTTACCCGACTGATACTCATATCCAACACGATCTGCGGCTCCACTATCTGCATTAAAAATTGCTACGTTTGAGAGTTGTATAGGGGCTTCCTTTTCTAAAATACCTCCAGCTGAACCAGATTGAGGGTTTGGTCGAGTATGCTTCTTAACCATATTCACACCAGACACTATCAGTCTGTCATTTGGCAATATCTTTCTAACCTTGCCTCGTTTACCCAAGTCCCTACCTGCAATCACCACCACATCGTCGTCTCTTTTTATCTTAGCCATTTTTCTTTAACCCAATTTTTATGTCAGATAACTTCTGGCGCCAAAGAAATAATCTTCATGAATTTTTCGCCTCGCAATTCTCTAGTTACGGGCCCAAAAATTCT
Source organism: uncultured Halieaceae bacterium (assembly GCA_913051825.1). Classification (GTDB taxonomy): domain Bacteria; phylum Pseudomonadota; class Gammaproteobacteria; order Pseudomonadales; family Halieaceae; genus CABYJX01. Next base: position 3,166 of record CAJXCR010000011.1, on the reverse strand, counting down.
CGTGCCTACTGGAGCGTCCTGATTATTTAATAAAACAGCAGCATTATCATCGAACTTCACAAGAGAGCCATCCGCTCTGCGAACACCTTTTTTTGTTCTAACCACAACAGCGGTCATGACCTGGCCTTTCTTGACTTTTCCACGAGGAATAGCTTCCTTAATTGTTACTTTTATCAAATCCCCCACTCTCGCATAACGGCGCTTGGATCCACCAAGAACCTTAATGCACATTACCCTTCTAGCTCCACTATTATCAGCAACATCGAGGTAAGATTCCGTCTGAATCATGACAAATTCCTTTCCATAAAATCTTCAATCACAAAGCACAAACCACTCAAACAACTAAGGCGTTTTCTAGAATCGAAACCAACTGCCAAGCTTTTGTCTTAGAAATCGGTTTAGATTCACTCAATGACACTACATCCCCTACATTGCACTCATTTTTTTCATCGTGAGCATGTACTTTAGAAGATTTTGTCATATATTTTCCATAAACTGGATGCTTGACCCTACGCTCCACGAGAACAGTTATTGACTTATCCATCTTATTACTGACCACCCTACCAGTAAGAGTCCGTGTACGTTTTTTTGCTTCACTCACGACGACCGATCTCCAACTTTTTCATCCCGCACTGTTTTCACTCTGGCAATATCCTTTTTATTTAGACCAAGCAAATGAGTTTGTCCCAATTGCTCTGTCGTATGCTGAAGCCTCAACCTAAATTGCTCTTCTCTTAAGCTGAATAAAAGCTCATTTAGCTGATCTAAGGTCTTTTCTCTCAATTCAGAAGCATTCATTATAATATGGACCTCTTTGTAAAGGTGGTGGCAATAGGAATTTTTGCTGCCGCAAGCTCAAACGCTTCCCTCGCTAAAGACTCTGAAACACCTTGCACTTCATAAAGCACTCTTCCTGGTTGTATCTGGGCAACCCAATATTCCACATTGCCTTTGCCTTTGCCTTGTCTTACTTCAAGAGGCTTCCCAGTAATCGGTTTATCAGGAAAAATTCTGATCCAGATCTTTCCTCCTCTTTTGATGTGCCGAGTCATTGCTCTCCGAGCGGCCTCTATTTGGCGAGATGTAATTCTTCCACGACCTATAGCTTTTAACCCATATTCTCCAAAAGAAACCTTACTTCCACGAGAAGCAAGTCCGCGATTGCGACCCTTTTGAACTTTGCGATATTTTGTGCGTTTCGGTTGCAACATTCTTTAAATTCCTCTATCCCGCAACCTTACTGCCGCTACGTTCGTTATGCTCTTCTTTATCACCAATGACCTCACCTTTAAAGATCCACACTTTCACTCCCAAGATACCGTAGGTCGTGGCAGCTTCAAAAGTCGCATAATCAATATTAGCTCTGAGAGTATGCAGCGGCACCCTGCCCTCTCTATACCACTCTCTTCGAGCTATTTCAGCACCACCTAAACGCCCACTGACTTGCACTTTTACTCCTTCAGCACCTTGACGCATTGCGTTTTGAACAACTCTCTTCATTGCTCTTCGAAACATAACCCTTCTTTCCAATTGCTGTGCTACGTTCTGAGCTACTAACTTCGCATCTAAATCAGGTTTTCGGATCTCTTCAATATTAATATTAACTGGCACACCCATTTTTAAAGTAAGAATCTTACGAAGAGAGTCAACATCTTCGCCTTTCTTTCCTATAACAATCCCAGGTCTAGCAGTATGAATAGTCACCCGTGCGGTCTGCGCTGGACGCTCAATGACTATTTTACTGACGGAGGCATTATCAAGACGCTTTTCTATTAATTGTCGTACTTCCAAATCAGATATTAATTGCTTAGCGTATTGCTTGCTATCTGCATACCAAATCGAGGCATGCTCCTTAACAATACCAAGCCGTATACCTATAGGATGTACTTTTTGACCCATCAAACTCTCCAGAACATTAGTTGTTAGAAACCATCAATGTTATATGGCAGCTTCTTTTAAAAATACGATCTGCGCGCCCTTTAGCACGAGGTCGCAATCTTTTCATAGTCCTACCTTCATCTACAAAAACCGATGAAATTACCAATTCATCAACATCTGCACCTTCATTATTTTCTGCATTAGCTATCGCCGAATCCAACAACTTTTTAACAAGCCTTGACGCTTTTTTTGGACTAAACTCCAACAAATCGAGCGCTTCATCAACATGACGCCCTCTAACCTGATCGGCTACCAATCGCGCCTTTTGAGCAGAAATTTGCGCTCCTTTAAGCTTCGCTGAAACTTCCATAAAACCTCATCCTAAACTAGCAAACTTATCGTTTTACCTTCTTATCAACAATGTGGCCTTTGAAGGTTCTAGTTACGGCAAATTCGCCGAGTTTATGGCCGACCATGTCCTCACTGATAAGCACTGGAACATGCTGTCGGCCATTGTGGACTGCTATTGTCAATCCAACCATTTCTGGAGACACCATAGATCTTCTCGACCAAGTTTTAATCGGGCGACGATCCTTGGTTTCTATTGCTTGCTCCACTTTCTTAATCAAATGCAAATCAATAAACGGACCTTTCTTTAGAGAACGTGGCACTTTACTGTCCTTTTTTAATTTTTTTAGTCAAAAAACACATTATTTTTTTCCGCGCTTACGTACTATTAATTTGTTGGTCCGCTTGTTTTTTCTAGTCTTAAACCCTTTTGTAGGAGTACCCCAAGGACTAACTGGATGACGCCCTCCGGATGTTTTTCCCTCCCCTCCACCATGCGGGTGATCAACCGGGTTCATTGCGACTCCTCGAACAGTAGGCCTGACACCTCTCCAACGCGACGCCCCTGCTTTGCCGAGTTTTCTAAGACTATGCTCCGAATTAGAAACCTCTCCTAAAGTTGCCCTGCAATCAGATAAAACCTTCCTCATCTCGCTAGATCGCAATCTAATAGTGGAATATCTCCCTTCTCTGGCTACAAGCTGCGCAGAAGCTCCTGCAGACCTGGCGAGTTGAGCACCCTTTCCTGGTTTTAGTTCAACAGCATGAATAACCGAACCTACGGGGATATTACGAAGTGGTAAACAGTTTCCTGGCTTTATTGGTGAAGTAGGGCCAGATTGCAATTCTTCACCCTGAGTAAGTCCCTTCGGAGCAATTATGTATCGACGCTCTCCGTCTGAAAATAAAAGCAGCGCTATTCGAGCCGTTCTATTCGGAT
>CAJXCR010000010.1 GCA_913051825.1 uncultured Halieaceae bacterium | reverse complement strand
TTTTCTTGCCATTCGTAGTTATCATAACGATCGGAAAACGCCTTAAGCATACTGCCTTCCCATCTGATTACCTTGACTGGACAGGTTATGTCTTGAACGCGCCTTGCATCTTCATTTTCAAAAGCAGCTCGATATGCTCTATCATAACTACTGCCAGCTAAAAAATACTCTATGGCAATAGCATGAATTGCAGGAGCATCTAATGCAGGACCGATTCGATGCTTTTCATCTTGCTTATACCATGGAAACCACTGCGACATAGCACTAGCCATCTCCCAAACTTTTTTAAGGTGAGCGCCATCTTCTTCAGGATGAAGTTTGGGAAAATACTCACCCATGATTTCTTCACGCTCGGCGGGTTCAAAATGCGCCGCATTATCGAGCACGACCCCCGCAATTCGATTTGGATATGCTCGAGCATATTCTATGGCAATTTGTGCACCCGTCGCGGATCCGTAAAGTACTGGTTTATCTAGCGACAGAACATTAATAAAATCATTTAACCAATTAACGTACGGTGAAAGATCTGTTTCATTTTCTAAAACCGAGTCAGAATTTCCATAACCTGGTGTATCGGGAGCAATCACGTCCAGACTTTCCTTTGAAACTGAAGCCATAAGCGGCTGCATAAATTTCGAGGAAAGAGGCGAAGGATGAAGCAACACGACCTGCGCTCCAATCCCAACTCTACGATAATGAGTTTGAGTTCCGTTGCCTAGAGTTACGTAGAAGCGCCTCAAATTAATCCTAATGCTCCAGGGTTCATTCGATTCATAGGATCGATTTCTTTTTTAAGTGCTATTAGGATCCGTTTATTTTCTGGACGAAGGTTTTCCTGAAAGGGGTACGCCTTACCAAGCTGCATGTGGACACCCCCCTCAGCTTGTAGCAAATCAATTAGCAACTTCCGCAATTTGGCCACAAACTTACGGGCCTCCTCGTTCCCTTGAAATTCGGTAATACCTGCCAGGTGATTTTTTTCAACATGTCGACGATGAACTTCTTGCAATTCGTCTGGCCAGAAAAAAACAGGTTCAATTACCATGCAATTGGTAGACACGGTTGCTAGCAAATATCCTGTGCCTACCTCATGCTTATCAATATCGTCGGCAAACCGAGCAAATAGCTCCTCTATTTTATCTAGTACACCTGTGGCAGTGGAATGCGGGAAGAGACCATGTACCGGAGCCCAGCGTTCGCCTTCAGGTCCGATCATGTTGTTGACCGGCCCAAATGGATTAGCTCGAACAAGCTTGGGAATACTGTCCGTCAGTTCATCACCATCATGGTCTCTTACTATTTTTCTAACTTCACTCAGGCAATTATCGGCGGCTGCCTGAACACGTTCCTCGATCATAACGTGAAATGACCATCCCACATCTTCCATAAATCTTCGACCCGCAAAAGCGACCTTAGCGCCTTCTTTGACAGCCTTAACCACTCCGCCTGCAGATTTAAGCACACCTAAAAATTGCTCTGCGTCACGAGAAATACTTTCTCGCTTGAGTCGCTGAGACTGGAGATAAGGATCGAATCCAAAACATTCCATTGCCAATCCTCGACGAGATATTTCGGACATGGCTGCGATCATCTGAGAAGAATTATTGAATTTAAAGGATCCGAATGCTTGAGAAGATAACTTCGGAATCAATCGCAGCGTAATAGATGCCTTAATCCCCAGCGCACCGCAGTCGCAGCAAAACATCCCGGTAAGATCTGGACCATAGTGTCGAAAGAAGGGACTCGCATTCACCTGCGCTGCGGATCCTGTGCGGATAACACTCCCATCTGGCAGGACCACATCCATACTTAGTACATTATCTACCGCTGTTCCAAATTGACCGGAGCCCCAAAAAATACTGTTTTGAGACATCCCTCCACCAACCGATGCAAATCGTCCTGATAGCGTACCCCAGTATGGGGTTCTAACTCCCGTATCTTTAAGCAAAGCGTGAAGTTCCGACCAAGTCATTCCTGCTTCTACCGTGACATACATATCTTCCAAATTTAGCTCGAGTAATCGATTCATTCGCCGCATATCAATCATCACTGAGTGTTTGGTGATCGGCACATAGCCTGAGGTGTAGGACATGCCCCCTCCTCGAGGGATTAAATCGATATCGTTATTTACTGCAATCCGCACTATTTCAGCCAGCTGATCCACTTTAGCTGGACGAACAATCGCCTCCACTGCATGACCACCGGAATAGACGTCATGAGAAATAGCAGCACACTCATGAGAATCAGTCTCTATGCCTTCCGAACCAAGCAAGCTCTCGAGCTCCTTAATGCCTAGAGAATGTATTTGATCAGACGATGATTTTTCTATTACTGACATCTATCCCCCAAAAGTTAATCAAAACCAAGTTGCGTGATCGGATTGAATCATTTTGCCGGTTTTTTAGTCCAAGGCAACAGTGCAAATAAAGCAATAAAGAATGGCAACAATCGATCATCCAATGAACCTGGAACATTGCTTGGCAACAAATACAAAAGTACCGCGCTACCAAACCCCACCCATATTGAGAAAATAGGTGCCCATCGCGCAAATTCAAACCCCGCAAGTCGCATAAATAATAACGGCCCAAAAGCTGCACCTAATGCAACCCAGGCAAACAACACTCTATCAAAAATTTGCTGGGGCACTAGCGTAGCTAGTGCCAGCGAAGTAAATACCAAAATTACTATGCTGACCCTAGAAACAAAAAGAACAGAAATACTACCACCACCAGCTCGCATATCATGCGCAATGGTGCTAGCTGCCACCAACAACTGACTATCTGCTGTGGACATGATCGCGGATAAGACCGTAGCCAGCAACACCGCGCCCAAAACTGTCGAGAACAAACTGTCTGTCAACAGAAAGAAAATATTCTCTGGATTGTCTGTCATTGGATGCAATACGTGGCCAACCAAGCCTAAAAAATACATTCCAAAGAATACTAGTGCATACCAAAAAATAGTAATCAGTCTGGCCTGCTCAAGAGATTTCTTGTCCCTCAATGCCATAAAGCGAATCAACAAATGAGGTTGGCCATAGGTGCCAAATCCAATAGACATTCCACCAAGCGCCAAACCAATCGCCAAAAGGCCAACATTGCCAGAAGAAAAGCTAAGTTGATCGACGCTACTCACCTCAGATAGACCTGTTAGAAAACCTGAAACGCCACCTACCTGAAGTAGTGCAGCGATAGGCATTAGAATGGCTGCAAATGCCATTAAGCAACCTTGAACCGTGTCTGTAACGCTCACAGCCCAAAAGCCACCCATTAAGGTATATAACATGATAATGAATGCACCGAGAAGCATACTGGTATTTAAAGAGAAATCGAAGGCTGCAGAAAATGCACTACCAGCTCCCTGAAACTGTGCTGCTATATAAAAAACGAAGGAAATCAAGATAATTAGGGAGATACTCACTAACATTACGGCTCGAATAACACCAGTAGAGTCATCTAGTAGAAAATCAGTAATTGTCAATTGATCACGTTCTCTAGATCTGTCCATTAAACGTGGTGCAATCCAGTACCAAGCAACTAACATGCTGATCAGAGAACCGATAACAAGCCAAATTGCGGACACACCTAGAGTATAAGCTGCACCGCTAAGCCCCAGTAATGTCCACGCGGAAGAAGAACTACTGGAATAACTTAAGGCTGCTACAAAAGGGCCTAATCGCCGACCACCTAAAAAGAAATCTTTCTCATCATGGGTTCGCCTAGACGCCCAAAAACCAATCGCAACCAACAAAAGCTTGTAGCTGACAAGCGTGATGGCAACTATCGTCACCTTATCCATCGATGATGCTACTCCTGAGTAAGATCGACTATAACCTTTCCATAATTCTCGCCTCTCATCAGACGACAAAAGGCTTCGGGTGCATTTGATAATCCAAAAGTAACATCTTCTTGCTGAGTAATTGTCTTGTTAAGAATTAATGGTAAGAGCGAATCAATAAACTCGTCTCGACGTGCCTCATAATCATACACCACGAGACCTGACACTTGTGCTCTCTTACCAATAAGCAATCCTGGAGAGGGTCCAGGTTCTCGCTCTTTTCGATTATATTCAGCCATCAAACCGCAAAGAACGATGCGTCCATAGTTAGCCAACCTTTGACACACGTCACTCAGAAGAGTGCCTCCTACTAAATCAAAGTACACATCGATACCATCGGGAAAGTATTCCTCTAGCTTTTCAGTCAGATTTTCCTCAAAACGGTCAATGCATGCATCGACACCAATTGATTCCAGCGCTCCCAAACATTTTTCGGGTCCACCAGCCATGCCAACCACCCGAGCTCCCCGTGTCATACATATCTGGGCAGCCACCGATCCAACGGCTCCAGTGACAGAGGGAATAAAAACGTTATCCCCTTTTCCAACTTCTGCTTGCCAGACCATCCCGGCGTAGGCAGTCAATCCAGTCATACCTAATACTGAAAGAGCAAAGCTAGATGGACTGATCTCGGAGCTAACCGGCGCTATCATAGTAGGGTCTTGAAGCGAATACGATTGCCATCCGCCCATACATCTAATTAACTGTCCAGCGACAAAACCACTTCCATCGTTTACAACCTCACTAATAGTCTCACCTCGCATTAAATCACCTGGTGCCACAGATCCTGACAGGTGCCTTCCTGCAATCTGTCCTCTCATATATGGATCAAGAGAGAGGTAAAGGGTGCGACATAACACTTGATCATCAGCAGCGTCTGGGATTGGTGAAGTTTTTATTTCAAAATCATCCACCACTGGGATGCCGACTGGATCCTTAGATAAACAAACCTGCATATTTTGGCCCACAAAGTCTCCTTTTAAGTGATGAAACAAAACCACTATTGTTATACTAATATGACATATTAATAAACTCGCTTCTCTGATGAAAGATGGATTCTAAAATGCGTACATTTTTAATATCTTTATTTTTTGTATCTAACTTAACCATTCAACCCTGCCTTGCTACTAATCAGCCGTCACATTTTGAAATTAGTGGCTGGCGAGAAGTAGTAGCAAGTGTCTCGGATCTTGATCAACACATCAGATTTTTCCAGGAGATTGCTGGATGGACCGCTGGTGATATTGAACCCGTTGCCGAAGAACTCTTATTAGCTTGGAACCTTAACCCTCAAGACGCTCCAGCAAAACAAATTCTTGTGTCCAATCCAGGAACCAACACCGGCTTCGTCCGCCTAATTGAACTAAACAGAAGTCTCAAACAAATTCGTCCCAATAGCCAACCCTGGGACACAGGAGGGCATTATGATATTAATTTCAGAGTATCTGACATGTGGTCTAGCTTCGATGAAATGCAACGTTTGGGATGGAGGGGCCCTTCTGATCCGGTGAAGTTCAATTTTGGACCGTTTGAAGTTATAGAATGGATTTCAGACGGACCAGATGGAGTCTCTTTCGCAATGATAGAAAGGCTATCACCTCCACTGACTGGCTGGCCTAATCTTAGACGTTTTAGTCGCACGTTTAACTCCACACAAATTGTAAAAGATATGGCACCAGCAAAGCATTTTTATATGAATATCCTTGGATTTAAAACCTATCTCGAACACCGGGGCACCAGCAGCGGTGATGGAAAAAATGTTCTTGGTCTCCCTCTTTCAGTCGCAAAGACAATATCCCGAGACGTCTTAATATTACATCCAAAGGGATTAAACGAAGGTTCGGTCGAATTGTTGTCATTTGAAGGCCTGGAAGGCAGAGACCTTTCCAAGAACGCTAATGCGCCAAATCTGGGACTCTTATCGTTGCGATTCCCTGTTAGTGGATTAAATAACCTTCACCAGCATCTGATCGCTCATGATGTACCCATAGTAGTAGATCCAATTGAAATCAACCTCCAACCCTATGGACCTTGCACACTATTCACCGTCGCCGCACCTGATGGTGCATGGTTAACCTTCTTTGAACAAAAAAATGTGCAAGAGGAACCGAGCTAATCAAGATGATGCGACAATGGGTTCTAGCGAGCCGACCAGATGGCCTTGCGCGCACGAGTGATTTTGCAATGCAAGAATCCCCTATTCCCACACCCGATAAAGGTCAAGTTCTTTTAAAAACTCAATATCTTGGAGTAGCACCAGTAATGCTGAGATATATGAATAATGGAACCTTCTTCGAACGCCCACTAGAAATTGGAGATGTGATGCATGGAAGAGGTGTTGGTATAGTCGTTGCGTCTCGCAATTCGTCTTTTAAAGAAGGCGATATAGTGCAATGTAAACTAGGGTGGCGCGAATATGCATTGATTGACGATGATTCTTACTACATGCCATTTGTCATGAAGCAAACCGACCTCCCCTGGAGCTATGGAGTCAGTGCACTCGCTATGAGTGGATTTACCGCTCTACTCGGCCTTCGCGACATTTGTAACCTCAAGAAAGGAGAACGTGTTCTAGTTTCAGGAGCTGCTGGAGGCGTCGGTAGCCAAGTTGCTTTTATCGCTAAAAGCCTAGGATGTGAGCAAGTAGTCGGTATTGCGGGTGGCAAGAAGAAATGTCATTTACTCACTGATCGGCTTGCTTATGATGATTCGATTGATTACAAAGGAGAAGATTTCGAAAGACAACTTAACTCGGCTATGCCTGATGGAATTAACGTCTTTTTTGACAACGTTGGTGGCGAAATGCTGGATACTGTAATAGGTCACGTATTGCGTCGCGGACGAATAGCCATATGCGGTCGAATATCCGAGTATCTTAAAGCACCGGATGAATGCCATCGCCCGCGTAATTTCTACCTCATTGGTCTCAATGATCTGAAGTTAGAGGGCTTCTTTATCTACAACTTTCAGGAAAGATTTAGAGACTATGAGAGCACCCTTGCTCACTGGATTCGATCCGGAGAATTTCATCCTCTGGAAGATATTATGCACGGACTGGAAAAAATGCCGGACGCATTAATAGGCTTGTACGAAGGCACTAATTGTGGAGTCCGAGTAGTTCAGATAGATCCTGACGCGCGCTAACAATTAGGCGTTAATAAAAGCAAAAACTCCTAGTTATTTCTCTCAGCTGTGATCGTGATCTCCGTGGTTATGATGACTATCCTTTTCGTGATGATGGTGACCGTGCCAATGATCATGCCGATGACCGTCACTTTTGTGCTCATTGTCATGACCACCTTCTTCCCCTCGCCTAGACATAGTTGTCTCGAAATCTTCTGGGCTATGCGGATGATTGTGATCTGTGCTAAATGCCCAACGGTATAGCAGCGGATCTCTATTGTATAGGCGGGCCTGAGATCTGTCGGCGTTTTCAACAGGCGTGGTCCAAGGGTTGTAATGAAAGTGATTAAACAATTTCGAATCAACGCGCCCTAGTGCAATACACCCATATTCAGAAGCAAAGGCACCATGATTGATATAGGCCGGTCGCCAAAAGTATCCCCCTGTCGGGACTTCACCAAACTGCATCATCCAGGAAGTACCCCAGAGGTGGTAAGATTCTTCCGCACAATCATGATAAGAGATATTATCCTGATAAAATCCAGGGGTCATGCAATATAAGAACGTCATGGCCTGGGATTGAGGATTAAAGTTAAGTAGTTTTATAAGACATCCACTGGCGACGGAAGGTTTCGCCACATTTCCCATTGCCCAAGGAATATCCATGTAAGAGTCAACATCATGGTATAGATCCACCTGAGCCAAGGCATGATGTTCGGTAGCTTCCTCGTGACTTGGTTCTGCGGTGTTATACATCACAAGTATCAAACATCCCTGCTCAGAACTAACTGAAGGCATCGCGTATCCAGCGGGAATGAAAAAGTAGTGCCCCTTACGACAGGTCCGATCACCTATCGCAAGCTCTCCTTCAATGACAATAATCTCTCTCTCAGTCCAAGAAAATCCAGGGGGTTGAATGTAGCCGGCATCGAGCTGCACAGTCATAGAGCAAGCTCCAGTATCTACATCCAGACTCAGCATCTTGTAGGACATGCCTCTGGAAAAACCCGGCAGAACCATACTCTTAAAACTTGTATCACGATCGCAAAAAGGTTCAATATGTGGACGTGCCATACTTTTCTCCGCTTCTACTAATTCAATATATCAATCGTTTTCTACACCATACTTCCAAACTACCTGATCTTTTCGCCCTTCAGGCTTAACTGGCAATTCTGAAGAACTGATCCTTACTTTTTCATCTCCATCAACATTAAAACCATTTGTTCTCAGTCGATCGAAAAATTCCTGATACCACTTTTCCCTCGTCGGAGCCAGATCATTCATCTGCTTTTCAATCACTGCAAAACGCTCCTCTTGCTCTTCAATTTCCTGCTGCAACCATGCTTTTGCCTCTTCCGAAAGTTCGTGATCAATATGAAGATTTTTGAACGTCATGCGCTACTCCAAATTAATTTGTACTAAAGGCATAACTTTATACCAATATGCACGGACCTTGCTACTATGCGAGTTCAAAAAAGTTCAATTTTAGTCAATAATTAAGAAATCTCCCAAGGAGAAAGCATAATCTTGAACACAAACGATCGGGGAATAAAATCAGGATTCGAAGAAGTATTACTTTCGGTCAAAGATGAGAAACCTTGGCTTGATCTACTGGTAACCCATGCCGGATGGAAGATTATTCACGCAGACAATCTTAGTAAAGAGATGACATCTATACTGAATCTAGCGGCAGATAAAAATCATCGAGAATGCGTCATCTCGCCGCCAGATACCATCAGAGGCAGACTGCGATTGCTCATTTCAGATCCGCCAAATAAAAGAACAATACGAGGAAATAAGACCAGCTGGGATACTGGAGGGATCTTTGATTTAAATGTCAGGGTGAAAGATATAAATGTTAGTCACGCTCTTTTTAAAGAATTTGGATGGCAGGAGATTAGCGAACCGATCCACTGGAATTTTGGATCGAGCGAAGTAAAAGAAGTACTCATGAAGAACGATGATGGAATCATTCTGGCGCTAATCCAACGCATCGCTCCAGAACCTCCTTCCTGGCATCTTGATCCGGTAAGCAGAGTTTTCAACTCCTCTCTGATTGTCAGAAACATGTCTGAAAATATCGATTTTTTTTCGAAGCTCGGCTTTAATGTGCTTTCAAGACACGAAGGAATCCTGCCTGATAGCGCCGGCCGAGTGCTTGGCTTAACTCATTCGGAAGCGCTTTCCACATCCGTCGACATCTCCATCATGCATCCATCTAATGAAATGAGCGGATCAATCGAATTAGTACAAGTTGCTAAACCTGGAAGTCATGAAGTTCAAACTATTGGAGACAAAAAGAGAGGGATACAAGCTTTACGCTTCCCTATTGAAAACATGAATCATTTTATGCAGATAATTGAGGCCCATGGTCTCTCCGTTACTTCGCGATCTCAATCCAATTGGCAACCTATAGGTAGTGTCGATAGCGTAACAATTACTTCACCCGATGCTGCCCAAATGGAATTTTTTTGTCTGCAAAATTAATTTTCTAAATTAAATGCGAGGGTTCTAAATAACCTATTCAGATACAGCCACCAGTTCACCTGCGGCTAACATCGCGTTTAATGTGCTATCGTCGTATCCAATCTCGCGTAAAACAGATTCACTGTGCTCTCCAAGATGTGGGGGTAACGCTCTTATAGTTGCTGGAGTTCGCTCAAAATTAAATGGAGGACTGCTAAACCTGAGAGTACCCTCTGAAGGATGTTCATAAGTTTGCCAAAATCCCGATTCCACTAGATGAGGATCATCTATAAGTTCATCTAAACTATTTACTACCATCATCGGCACATTGGTATCTCCTAACAGGGCCAGCCATTCATCGCGATCCTTGCTAGCAATTATTTCTCCCGTTACTTGATAGGATTCATTGATATTTTTGAGTCTCGTCGCCATGTCAATAAACCTTTTGTCTTCAGCAAGTTCAGGACGACCTGCGATCTCACAAAAATTTCGCCAATGGTTATCCCAATACGGCAAAACTGCGAGATATTTTTCGTCACGCGTCTTGTAAGGTCTGCGATGACTGGCCATTAAGCGAACATAACCTGCCTCACCCAATGGAGGATCAAACGTCTTCCCCCAAAGATGCTCAGTCATGACAAAAGAAACCATAGATTCAAACATTGGCACTTCAACCGACTGTCCTTCACCTGTTCTTTCTCGATGAAAAAGCGCAGCTAGGACAGCTTGGACTACTATTTGTCCAGTAGTCTTATCCGCAATTATCGTGGGAAGATAACGAGGCTCGCCTTCTACCATGCTCTGCAAAACAGCAACACCGCTAGCAGCCTGTATAGAGTCATCCAAGGCTCCTTTATCTCCATAAGGGCCTTTTTTACTGTATCCATATGTTGCACAGTACACCACATTTGAATTGACCTGCCGCACTGCTTCATAATCCAGACCTAGTCTCAGCATAGCCTGAGGCCTAAAATTATGAACTACAACATCAGCGGTCTTAATAATATCCAGTGCAGCCTTTCGTCCACGGTCAGACTTAAGATCAAGCGCTACCGAACGCTTGTTGCGATTACAAGTGAGGAAAAGAGACCCCATATCTTGTGAATTTCGACGTGGGCCTAAATTACGATTTGTGTCTCCTGCGGGAGGTTCGATCTTTATGACGTCCGCACCCAAATCGCCAAGCATCTGACATGCGTACGGACCTAAAACCACACTAGTCATTTCCACAACGCGTATTCCATCAAGAGGTGTTGTCATGCCCAACGATCCTCCAATCCGTATATCCGAACTACATTATCGCGCATAAATTTTCGACGTACCTCAGGCTTTAAATCTAACTGATCTATTTCTTCGACTGTTCTCTGAAAACGTAAGACAGGAAAATCACTTCCAAAAATAACTTTGTCTTGTCCATAAGAATTGATATATCTCACCACACTATCAGGCCAATACTTTGGACTGTGCGCATCCGTGCTAATAAATACGTTCTCATGCTTCCAAGACATTGCGATCATCTCATCATGCCAAGGTATACCAACATGTGATCCAATGAGTTTTAATTCAGGCAAATCGCACGCCACATCATCAAGATAAATAGGTCTGCCTACTGATCGACACCTCTGTTGTTTAGAATAAATTAATGATTGTCCTACCTGCATCTGAATTGGAATATCTAACTCTATACATTTGGAATAGAATGGATAGTACTTGGCATGATTTGGTGCCAACTCAAACCAATGAGGGTAAAGATGAGCACCGATAAATCCCTCATTTTTCACGGCATCTTCTAGCGCACGAACTCCCTCCATTCCCGTGTACGGATCGATTCCAATGAGGCCAAGAAATCTATCAGGGTATTTATCTACAGCGCGAGAAACTACCTCAGCCGGCATGTGATAACAACCTGGCAGGCCAACACGTCCCGACTTAGCTGCCACGAGAAAGGCCAATTCAATTCCAGCAGCATCCATACCTTCCAGCATTTTCTCAAGGCTTATTCCAGAACTATCGTGCTTCCCTTTCACTTTTCCTACAAAAAACTCATCGGTCCAATCTGGTCGATGAGATAAAGCTTCGCTAGTCCAAATATTTACAACAGCATCAATTGCTTGGTAATCCACGTCCACTCCTAAATCTCAAAAATTATTACTAAAAGGCCACAGGCTGCAATACTTCCACCAGTCAAAGTCGAACCAAATCGTGAGAAAAAATCGAATCTTGCACGATTCAAGCTATAGAAACCGACAATCACAACACCGAGCATGGTAATTAACGTCACTAGAAAGAAAATTGCAATCACACCAATCACACCAATTACGCTCTCGTTCGCTGCAGGCAACATCATTAAGGGTATTAGTGGTTCGCATGGGCCCAGAACAAAAATAATGAATAGTGCCCATGCTGAACTATCCCGCTTATCTAAATCATACGGATTGTGAATATGCGTGTGTTTTTCATCATGCACGTGCTGGTGACTGTGAAATACACCGTCATGAGCGTGCCAGTGTTCATGAGGACGCCGCAGGAATGCTTTTTTAAGACCCCAAGATCCGTAGATGAGTCCAAAAGCAATCATTGCCCACGCTGCAAATACTACTCTATTGCCCTCAAAACTGCTCAGTACCTGCAATTCTAAGCCAAAGTATATACCTACTAGACCAAGCAGTATTGAACCGACAGCGTGTCCCAAAGCACATGCAATAACCACCAAACACATCTTCTGAAGGCTCCAACTTTTATTTTTCCCAAGAGCAATGAATGGAACATAGTGATCCGGGCCCATGACTGTATGGAAAAACGCTACCGAAGCGGTAGTGGTAAAAAGTAAAATTAATTCAGGCGTCATAAAATGGCAGACCAAGTTGTATTATTGTTAGGACAATATATCATTTTAGACCCAACTTGGCGCAGTATTGCAAGATTCAGTAACTACGATAGATCGAAAAATTTAATCTATGAGTAATTTTGGACAAGAATGCAATTTCCCAGGAAAAAAATATTGTGAAGAGATATTCGATTTAATGGAGCTCTTGAGGTGACCAAACCGCAATCATTATTCGAAAAAATCTGGAAAGCTCATGAAGTCGTCAGCATTAGCGATGAAGAATCGCTGATATATATTGATAAAATTTTCCTTCATGAACGAACTGGAAGCATAGCACTGCAAAGTCTTCATAGCAGTGGAAGGACGGTGCGACATCCCAGCAAGGTCTTTTGCACCATGGATCATATCGTAGACACATTTCCAGGGCGCAACGACAAAACTCTCATGCCAGGAGGAACAAATTTCATTGTCTCTACTAGAAAAGAAGCCAGCAAGGCAGGTATTAATCTTTTCGATCTAAATGATCCTCGGCAAGGAATTTCTCACATCGTCGCAGCCGAGTCTGGAATTGCACTACCGGGCAGTACATTGGTTTGTCCCGACAGCCACACCTGCACACTCGGTGGTATAGGCTTATTAGCCTGGGGGATTGGATCAACTGAGGCGGAACATGCTCTAGCAACAAGCACCTTACGCGTAAAAAAACCTCGTTCTATGAAAGTCATTTTCGATGGAATGTGTCAGCCTGGAGTCACTGCCAAAGACATGATTCTCTTTTTGATTAGTCAATATGGAGTTAGTGGAGGAGCTGGGTATGCTATCGAATTTGCAGGCACAGGGGTATTAGGGCTAGAGTCAGAAGCTCGAATGACGCTATGCAACATGGCCGTAGAGTTCTCCGCTTTTACTGGATTTGTAGCACCTGACCAGAAAACTGTGGAATACGTAATTGGCCGCGATTTCGCGCCACGTGGTTCTGACTTGAAAATTGCTAAAGTATATTGGCAAAATCTCCATACAGATGTTGGAGCCTTGTTTGATAAGGAAATTGTCGTAGACTGCTCCAAAATACGACCTAGCGTAAGCTGGGGCACCAATCCAAGTCAGGTAATCCCAATTGATGACAACATCCCTAAACTGGAAATGATCGAAGCAATCACTGATCGTCTGGCTGCTCAAAAAGCACTCAAATACATGGATTTGGAACCAGGAATGGAGCTTAAAGGACTGCCTATTGATGGCGCATTTATTGGATCATGCACGAACAGCAGGCTAAGCGACCTCCGGTTAGCTGCAAATTTCTTACGTGGCAAGAAGGTTTCCAATAAAGTTGCAGCTATTTGTGTTCCAGGCAGTACAAAAATAAAAATAAAAGCTGAAGAGGAAGGCTTGGATAAGATCTTTATTGATGCCGGTTTTGAATGGCGTGAAGCAGGTTGTTCTATGTGTTTCTATGCCGGGGGAGAGACATTTGGTGCTGGAAAGCGTGTCATATCAAGTACCAATCGGAACTTTGAAGGACGTCAGGGACCCAATACCCGCACGCACATTGCCAGTCCTCTCACCGTAGCTGCCTCGGCCTGTGCGGGATCCATTTGCGGCGCATACGATGCGTGAATTTCGTCAGCATGTAGGTATTGCGGCTCCACTTCCTCTGCCGAACATCGATACAGATACGATAATCCCTTCTCGGGAAATGAAACATGTATCAAAAACAGGATTAGCCCAAGGGTTATTTTCTGGATGGCGCTATTTGAATGAAAGAAAAAAAGAACCAAACCCCGAGTTTGTGCTTAATCAACATCGCTACAGAGAGACCACTATACTTGTTACAGGAGAGAATTTTGGCTGCGGCTCTTCGCGCGAACACGCCGTTTGGGCTTTACTCGAATATGGCATTCGCTCAATAATAGCCCCTTCTTTTGGCAGGATCTTTCTAACAAATTGCGTACGCAACGGCATTTTACCCGCCGCAATTAATGAAAATCAGTGCCTAGATATTTTGAGCCTAATCACTGATCAAAATATCGAGAACCGCATTGAAATTGATCTGGAAAAAAACTTAATCACTCTATCGAATGGAAAGAGCTTTCAATTTGAGCTAAATAGCACTGATCGCGAAAACTTATTAAATGGCTGGGACATGATCGATAAAACCCTCATAAATCAGAAGGAAATAATCGAATTCGAAAAGAAGGATCAGCCTAACAGGCCCTGGCAATACCGCTAACTTAGGGAGGCAACTCTACCTCTACCAAGAAGTTCGGTTATATTCTCTTCGCTCAAACCCAACTCTAGTAGAATTTCACGACTATGCTCGCCCTGTCTAGGGATGTCTCTTCGAAGGTTAAATCGTTCACCAGACATTTCTAGCGGAATTGATGGCAAGCGAACTGACACCCCTTCATGGTCGCCATTCGGCAAAGTGACCTCCTGCAAACCTTGGTGTGCATTAAGATGTGGGTCTTCAAATAAATCTGAAGGTCGATTAATCGGTGCAAATGGAACACCTGCACGATCTAGCTTTTCAATCATTTCTTTAGTACTGAGTTTTGAAAATAATAACTCGAGATGCGGAAGAATCTTATCACGCTGAGAAACACGACCGTTATTTAAATCAAGCGATGAGTCACTCGCAAATTCATCGAGATCAAATTCCTCACAAAACGCTCTCCAAAGAGTATCACTGACTACGCCAACAAAAATCTTTTCATCATCAGCACTAACAAAAATGTCGTAGATTGACCATGCAGATCTTCGAACAGACATTGGTTCTGGTTCTGTACCTAACACCGCTTCCTGAGCCATATGTTGCCCGACCATAAAAGCGGTAGATTCAAATAGTGCGCTAGTAATATGTTCGCCCACACCGCTCAAATTGCGTTTTTGTAAAGCAGCCAATATACCTATTACACCAAACATTCCACCCGATATGTCAACGACTGAAGATCCGGCACGCATAGGTCGATCAGGAAGGCCTGTCATGTATGCCAGTCCACCCATCATTTGAGTAACCTCATCCAGAGCTGTTCGATGTTCATAAGGACCGGACAAAAAACCCTTTAAAGAGCAATAAATTAAACTCGGATTTTCTAAATTAAGCGTCTCATAATCTAAACCAAGCTTTTTCATTGCACCGGGACGGAAATTTTCAATCAAGATGTCGGATTTGCCTACTATTCGACGAGCAATTTCTAATCCTTCTTGAGACTTTAAATCGATGCACAAACTCCGTTTGTTACGGTTATACATGGCGAAATATCCCGCACCTGATCCCTTTAGACGTCTAGTATTATCTCCATGAAGTGGTTCTACCTTAATTACGTCTGCACCAAGGTCCGCAAGAATTAGTCCCGTGGCAGGCCCCATCACCATATGTGTAAATTCTACGACCGTAATGCCTGCCAGAGGCAACTCTTTCGATTTTTCAGTTCTCATAATTTCCTTAATTTACAGCGCTGGGAGCTAGTTTGTAATTATGATATAACATTATCTCTTTTAGTGTTGTCTTCGTTGGATTTTAATCACAAATTATGAATATTGATGTCCGGATAAGTGAAGTCGGTCTTAGGGACGGCCTCCAAAGCATCGCCTCGATTATGAGTAGTGATGACAAGAAGTCTTGGATCGAAGGTGCGAGCAAAGCAGGAATTCCTGAAATCGAAATCGGCTCCTTCGTATCAGCCAAACTTATTCCGCAATTGGCCGACACAGCCGAATTGGCCAAGTTCGCCAGCAGCCTACCGGGACTAACTGTGGTGGCACTTGTACCTAATCGGCGAGGCCTTGAAAATGCCATTACAGCAGGCGTTCATGGAGTCTCAATCCCTTTTTCAATGAGTGAAACCCACTCTCAAAACAACTTACGAAAAAATCATAGCCAAATGCTAGATGAAATTAAGAACTGTCTCGACTACCTTTCCGTTACAGCTACTGATGAACGTCCAACTTTTACTGTTGGCTTGGCCACCGCCTTCGGTTGCAGCATGGAGGGTGAAGTCCCAGAAGATCGCGTATTACATTTTGCTGAACGATTAACCGAAATGGGTGTAGATGAAGTTGCCCTATCAGACACCACCGGCTATGGAAATCCAGCCCAGCTAAAACGTCTTGTTCAAGGTATCTGGCATCACTGTGGCAAAGATAAACTGACTAGCGTACATCTGCACAATACCAGAGGCCAAGGTCTCGCAAATGCGCTTATGGCAGTTGAATTAGGGATTGATACGATCGATAGTTCGCTGGGTGGACTAGGAGGATGCCCTTTCGCACCCGGAGCAAGTGGAAACATTGTCACCGAGGACCTGGTATTTATGCTGGAATCAATGGGCTTAAGAACTGGTATCAATTTAGAGGCGCTGATAGATGTGCGAAAAATCGTAGCTCAGGCACTACCCAATGAAAAACTGTATGGTTTTACTGCTGAAGCTGGACTTCCGCTAAACTACTCAGCCGCCAAATGACAACCATTCAGGTCCGAAACCCTCGCAGCGGCGAGATCGACTATCAAATTCCATGTTTTTCAGAAAATGAGATAAAACTTAGAGCAACTTCTGTTCGAGACGCACAAAAAAAATGGGCGAGCCTCTCAATTGAAAACCGTTGCGATATCCTACGAGAATGGCATACCGCCATTTCAGATAACAGAGATATAATCGCAAATGCATTGTGTATAGATACCGGACGACAAGCTTTCTCCGGTTTTGAAGTCGATGTGGCACTTAAACTCATCGATCATTGGATTCACCGCGCGCCCGCATTATTTAAAAAAGATTCGGGAATATCCAATCAGGTGCCTAGTGTAAACTACCAACATACCTTAATCCCTTATCCGATAGTGGCTGCAATAAGTCCTTGGAACGTACCACTAATCTTGGGTCTTATAGATGCCATTCCTGCACTCGCCGCCGGATGTGCAGTCATGTTAAAACCAAGTGAAGTTACACCGCGCTTTGCTGCACCTTTGGAAAAAACCATAAATTTAGTAGACGAATTAAGTGATGTTTTTTCATTAATTATGGGCGATGGTCTAACGGGAAGAGCCATGATAGATGCTGCAGATGCGGTATGCTTTACCGGCAGCGTGGCTACGGGTCGTTTAGTTGCCGTACATGCTGCCGAAAGATTTATACCTGCTTTTTTAGAACTCGGTGGAAAAGATCCCGCTATCGTTACTCGCCAGGCAGATATCCATAAGGCCGCTGATGCCATTATTCGTAGCGCCGTAGGAATGACGGGGCAGGCCTGTCAGTCTCTTGAACGCATATATGTTGATATAGACATTATTGATGAATTTACTGACACTCTATTAGAGCGTCTCGCACATGTAAAATTGAATTGGCCTAATATCGAATGCGGGCATATAGGTCCAATAATTCACGCTCCTCAAGCAAAAATTATTCAAACTCAATTATCTGAGGCGATTTCAGACGGTGCTACTGTAATTTATGGTGATGGTGTTGTGGAACATGAAGGAGGTTTGTGGTGCACACCCACTGTATTAACAAATATCTCTCACAAAATGCGAGTTATGAAAGAAGAAACCTTTGGCCCAGTAATTCCTATTGTCGCATATCACACTATCGAAGAAGCAATTGCACTTGCTAACGATACTGAGTTTGGACTTTCTGCTGCAGTATTTTGCGAGGATCAAAAAGAAGCACTTTGGATTGCAGAGAAGCTAGTAGTGGGTGCAATCAGTATTAATGATGCAAGTCTGACAAGTGTCGTAAACGACGTAGAAAAAAATTCTTTCTGCTATTCGGGCCTAGGTGGATCGAGGATGGGGGACGCCGGTTTTACTAGATTTCTACGCAAACGTGCATCTCTAATTCAAACGGCAAAACCAATGTCGATCGACATATTCAAAGAAAGCGGTGACCATTGACTTTAAGTACAAAAAAGCTGCTTGCGCAGCGTATCATCGCAGTTAAAATAAACCTAAAGATAAACTTAGAACAGTTTTTACCTCTTGGAAATTAGATATGGACTCAGATAAAAAAGCCTATTTTTTCGCGCTCCTCCCTTACATTGTCGCTGCCATCTTCATCATTATTCTTTGAACGACCGATGACCTCGGCAGCATGCAGAAACTAAACGCTGGATTAATTATTACCTGGTGGGCACCGCCTCCTCACCACTAGCCACTCTCTTATAATATTCCCAGCTCGTTACGTTTTTTCGGTTATCATCTAACGGGGGTGGTTTCGTGTAGCTGGGATAATACGTCAAAATTTCAGATTTCATTGTCTCAGGCATCGCATCCCAGGAACTAAGTCGCAAACCAGCTGTGTGCATATATAGTTGACCCTCGCGACCTCCCATATTCATCCAAGGAAACCAGTCTGATATACGAACCCAACCAACATGGCTAAAGGCCGTGGTAGTTTTAGGATCTAATAATTCTTTGGCGTCTCCCAGGAAGTTGAACATCTCCGTGGCATGATAAGTTCCACCAACTTCACTCTGATATTTTCCGCCCAGAGGATTAGGATAAAACAGTGGCACCGTGATGTTCAGACGCCACTTCCCCTCGGAAATCCGTCCACTCCAACGGAAAGGTTTTCCACTCCTGCCTTTTTCATAAACCGCCATATTCACTGGATCATTCACCACATGCAATACGCGAACCGTTTCATCCGTCCAGGGGTTTTGCCAAGAATCGAGCACCTCGTTTGTTTTTGGGTCGCGATAGAGAAGTATTTCTTTTGAAACCAGTCTAAAGCCCTGCCCTCGACTAACATGATCATCGCTGACACAAGCTCGCGTGTTCATGCCTTCAACATTAAAAAGATGTTTATCTCTTTCACCCTGCCTTCTTGAGAACGCCTTGCCTTCCCACCAAAACGTGGTCATTTCGCCATCTACCGTGGAACAGTAGGATTTCATTGCTATTTTTACAGCATCCGAAGCTTTGTTCGGATCGAGCTGCTCCGCATATGTTGGCAATACGCAAGCAGACAGGATAAAACACTGCAAAAATCTCGTTAAAAACCGCATACCATTCTCCTTATTAAAACGTGTGATAAGAAAACCTTCTAAAGACCGCTAAGGTAATACATATTTTCTATTAACAACACAAATAACAAATGTAATGTCACTCGTATATAACTGTTTGAAGCATGTTTCGCATAAAGTTGCCGATATCCACCTCGCGAATTAAACCTATTCCACTTTTTCTATAATGTAATTTACTAATGAATTAACTTCTTGGGCGTTGAGAAAATTTTCGTAAAGCATAAATGTTCCCGGCACCATAGTTTCCGTTGATACTATCCAAGTTATAAGACTCTCGCGAGTCCAAACAATATCTGATCGCTTAAGCTCTTCTGAAAAGTCATAATCTTCTCTGCTCGCTGCCGGGCGACCGAGAATCCCATACAGATTCGGTCCAAGTTTATATCCTTGACCAACCTCGTTTAGCGAATGACAGCTTTCACAAACAAAAAATAGCTGCTCTCCCTTATTTAAAGAGATAGACCGGATAGATTCCATATCTTTTCTTAAAACATCACCTTCGGATCTAGGATAAGGTGAGAATAATGCACTACATAAACTTGTCACAAAAACAGTCGTTAGTAAACGAGTCATGACAATGCTCTCAACACTTCTATCACAACGCGATCTGCCGACTCCATAGCTCCTTCCATTCCAGCGTTAGAATAAGCCGTATGCTCTCCGGCAAAAAAATATCGTCCTGAAGGTCTATACAATAAATCCGCATAACGACCAATATCACCGGGTCCCCATATCGCCCAAGCACCCTCATTGAAAGGATTAGTAATCCAGTCAATATACTCACCGAAAGTCACCTTGCCGCGCGCCTCAGGCACCTGCTTATAGTAGATACTTAATATATTTGAAATTGCTTGCTCCCTGGACTGCGATACAAACTGATCGCAGGAATCGCCGTTTATCCAGATAGTGATGTTAGCTTTTTCAGAATCAGGAATTGGTCTCGTGAATATTCTTCCCAGAGGTCCATTCGTCCAGTAACCAGCATAATCTTGGGGCGACTTCCAAAATAGCTCTTGAGCGAGGAGGTGAATCTGTAAAATCTTGTGATACGAAAGTTGTTCGAATGCTTGAGCCTGATCCGACGGTAATTGCGGCTCAATATGTATCTTTTGAAGCGCTGAAGTGGGCAGCGCAAAAACAACTGCATCACCGAGAATTTCTTTACCCGAATAGGTTTTCACTCGAGTAAAACCGTCGGATCGATTTACTGAAATAACTTGTTCCCCTAGTATGGGTGGATCTAAAAGTGAACTAGCCATCCTTTCTGGTAAACGCATATTCCCATTTTCTACCTCAAAAACTTTCTTCTTCATGGACATCGCACGCTCATAGGAGCGCGACACTCTGTAAAGCGCTAATACGGACGTTTCAGACAAACTATTTCCATAACTATTATTACTATCAATGAGTTTGAGCGCTTCATTAGATAAACCACTGGCTCGAAAAACATCTATGGCTGAAACATCCAGATCTTTATTTACTGGTTTTCGCCAATCCGATGTACCCTGAAGCGGATTCTTTTTAAGAAGTGTTGCGACAATTCTATCTGGTGTTATTTTTTTTAAGTCAGAAGGAAAAGGGTTTTGTAATGAAGCAGGCCAAGATTCTCGAGAGATCTTTTCGCCATTAATGATATAGCCAGACGCAAAAGGTCGAGGTGATTCCTCGATTGCCAGCTTAAGTGAATTCGCTACATCTAAAATACGACCGTAGTTTGGACCAATTACATTACTACCTGCTTCTGGATGCCCAGATAGATGATCCAACGTAAAAACCCGACCACCGACTCGATTGCGACCTTCAACGACACGAACCTCAAATCCAATTTTTTGCAAGAGCATTGCAGTTCTAAGCCCAGAGAGCCCTGCTCCGATAACTATTACTCGCCTAGCTGCCGCAGCAACCTCTAAGTTCAGCGCACTTGCAGTCAAACTTGAAACGCCAAATGCTAAAACATCTCTTCGAGTCAGTGATGACAGAAATCTATCCTGTTAGATACTAAAATCAGATAAACATCCTATTACAAATTAGTTTTCAAATCACACCAATCAAAGTATAAAGTGCCATGGGTTATAGAAGGATAAAATGAAAAATGAAAATTAAAAATTCTTTGCTGATTTTTTTAGCACTTCTTTTTTTTCAATCGGTTGGATATGCCGAACAGAAACTAACTCCCTCTGAAGTTGAATCAAAAGAAAAACCCTTCGATGCTGAATTGATTTTACGTCGTCAAACACTGATCGTACGAGATATTGAAGCTTCGCTCGCGCTATATCGGGACGCGCTAGGTATGGAGGTCATATATGATCAAGAAATTAATAGACCACACCCATCACAAGATAGGACACAAAAGCTAAGGCTTATTTTTCTAAAGGCTACCCACTCCTTCGTAGGAGTACTTGGACTCATTGATTATGAATATGGTTATCCGGATCATCCCGCACATCAAAAGCCAGTGAGACATGAGGGCTTCACTCCCGGAAATAGTATTTTAATCTTCAATACCACTGACCTGGACGCCAAGTGGCGAAGTATTGTGAATAAAGAAGGTATAAAAATAATTAGCCCGCCAAAGCTTACTAAATATCCGAGCTACGACGGAGAAGGTGTTCTTCGAGTTAAAGTATCGAAATTCTATGACCCAGATGGTTTTTTAGTTGAACTAAACCAACTGCTCGATCCTTTATAGGCATTAGTCAATAAGATATTGTTTTTGCTTTTTTTAAAGACCTGCAGAGCTCAACGCCATTCCTTGTAGAATTTGTTGATTTTTTGATGCCTTTTGCAGGCGAGATTTTAAGTTCAGGAAACCCTGGCCAGCCAGGGTGTCCATATCCTGACCAGCGGTATGATTTTCTGCAAGTCGCTGATCGATAATAGGTTTAAACTCGTTTTCAAATTGAACTAAAATTTCAGACGCATCGGTTTCAGAGAAACCAGAACCAAGGTCTTTCAATGATTTAGACAAATTATCTGCCAAACGAAAGCATGTGTTCATTCCCATGCTGCGAGCAGGATGCATGGCATGACAAGCATCGCCGAGAAGTACTGAAGCGCCTTCGCCGATCCAGCGCTCTGTCTGAACTGAAACCGGTAGATATATAGCACCAAATTTTGCTTGTGAAAGATCTATTGCCGAACTCCATTCACGTAGCCGTGTACAGATATTTTTTGATTCACATACCCTCCATTCACTAAGCTCTGAACGATCAATGGGAAAGGCAATTTTGCTCCCACCTTGAGTTCTAGGAATAATTGACACTATTCTATCTTGGGTTAAATGAACATCTAAAGTGCGATGGTTGGAAACACTTGACTCTCTGCCCCAAAACACTGCTATCGGATATTTGTAGCGATGAACTTGATCTTTAATTCTAAGTTGCTTTCTGACTAACGAGCCAGTTCCATCAGCTCCTACTAGTATTGTGGCAGAAAATTGCTGCGCCTTGCCGTCACTATCCTTAACCTCCATTCTCCATCCATCAGGCACGCGTTCCACACTCCAGCTCTTAATACCTTCTAAACTTTTTGCCCCGCCATCTATCGCATGGCGAATTAAACACTTACCGATCACCTCATGATTAAGAAATCTAAACCAAGGGGCTTTAAGCCCATTAAACTCAACAGGAACACTTAGTATTTCCGATCCTTGACTGTCAAACCAACGTGTCGCATAACGTTTCTCTGCACCTGCATCAATCAAAGCCTGCAACACTCCCCATTTAGCAAGCGTCTCGCACATCACAGGCTGTATCGCATCACCACGGGCAGTATCCAACGAGTTAGTTCGCTTATCCAATAGGACTATAGATAATCCGCTATCTGCAAGCGCAGCAGATAGAGCAGAACCGGCGATGCCGGCGCCAACAATGGCAATATCGAATCTTTTCATTACAAAAATCCATCAAAACTGAACAGCTAATTTTATTCACGCTCCCAAACCCGACTAGTGTATCGTAGTAAGGTAATTTCGAGGTACAAAATATGAACGATCCCCAGACACATTCTAAAAACCCCGACACCTTCCGTCGATGGGGAGTGTTGGGCGGGCTGTTCATGATTTACATGGCTTCAAATGGCATTACCATGCACACACTACCCTTGCTATATCCGGAACTTATAGAAACATTTGGCTGGAGCGAAACACAGGTAACCTTGCCCGCCACTATATTTTTTGTGATTGGGGCATTCACCTCCCCTCCCGCCGGATGGCTTTTGGACCGATTTTCCCCGCGAATTATAATTCTTAGTGGCAGCATCATTATGGCAGCAGCGCTAACCTTCTATGCCCAAATAAGCACTTTGTGGCAGCTGGTTGTCATCTACGGCTTACTTGGCGCAGGTCTGTCCTTATGCGGACTAGTATCAAATATGGTCGTACTTTCTAGCTGGTTTAGCACAACCAGAGGACGTGCAACTGGTATACTCCTGATGGCGTCAAGCTTAGGTGGGACTGTGTTCCCCCTTCTGGTAGGTCAGGGACTCTTGGCTTGGGGCTGGCGTGATACGGTGTCCATCGTTGCTTTCGCCACAGGAGCGACAATGATTTTTAGTGTGCTCATATTTGTTCGAGATCATCCATCCAAAGTCTTGCGATCTAATAATGTGGCGCCTGGGCAACCTAAATTTTCTTCGGTTTGGCCTACCTTGCGTCAAAGTCAATTTTTTCGTATTGCGTTTGCTACAGGAGCACTGTGGTTCGTGATCATTGCGCTCACCCAACATCAATCGATTTATCTAGCAAGGGATCTTGGCTTATCAAGAGAAAACCTGCCAAAGGTATTTAGTGTTTTCTTTGCGTGCTCGGTCATTGGAAAATTTGGATTTGGTTTTCTATCTGATTATTTTGACAAGCGTTTGGTGATGGCGGCCTCCATTATAATTCTCGGAACATCACTTGCTATCCTAAGCAATATTAACGTGCATGCACCTATTTTTCTTTATAGCTATGCTGTGCTCGCTGGCATTGGTTTTAGCGGTGCCTTTACATGTATACAACTATTGATAGCAGCATATTATGTCGGTCCAGGCTATGGTCGGATATTGGCTTGCCTCGTGCTTATCGACACTTTATGTGGTGCTCTGGGTACTCGAGCAATCGGAATGTTAAGAGAATCCATGGGCTCATATCGTGAGCCGCTAATTGGAATGGCATTGCTTTGCGTAATAGCTGCTATAACAATTGCTACACTTAAAAAACCTGGAACGGAGTAAATTTAATGATTTTAATCTCAGGAATAACGGGGCGTGTCGGCAAATCTACAGCTCGTCACCTATTGGCATCGGGTTACCAGGTCAGAGGTTTTACCCGTGACTTTTCAAAAGCCGAGGATCTAAAAGCGGCCGGTGCAGAAATTCATGTTATAGAACCGGAAAGACCAGACTTTTCAATGGGTCTAAACGAAATTCAAACCATTATCCTAGTCACCGGCAATAACCCAGACCAGGCGACACACGAAATTGCTATCGCAAAAGCCGCGGTTGAAAAAGGCACTGAGCGAATTATAAAGATTTCGTCCATGGAAGCAGGACCTGACGCGACCGCACCTTTCCCAAAAGCTCACTACGAGATAGAGCAGGCTATTTCGGAGTTGCCCATTTCACTTCAATCTCTAAGACCAAACTTTTTTATGCAAAATATGTTGCTTTTTGCACACTCTATCGTGAATATGAATTGCTTCGCACTTCCGCTGGGGAATGCCAAAACAGCTATTGTAGATGCAAGTGATGTGGGCGTGGCAGCGGCCGAAATAGCCATGCGAAGCGATCTAAAAGAAAAAGAATATGACCTTTGCGGCACACAATTATTATCATTCACCGAAGTGGCACAGCAATTGTCTGCATCTCTTGGTCGAGAAATCCGCTACCAGCCAATATCAATTGGCGAGTTTCAGGAAAGTCTCGAAAAAGCGATCCCAAGCACTTGGCATGTAAATGCAGTAGTTTCACTATTCTCCGAGATAGCCGGAGGTGCTCTCGAAGATGTGTCGAGTGATCTTCATAATATATTGGGCAGGGAACCAGCATCTATAGCAGATTTTGCTGAAAGACACCGAGCGAGCTTGGAGTAAGTAGCTTTGACGCGGGAAAAGATACATCTGATTTTAAGTGAGGAGTGTAGATGGCATCCATAGCAAAGCTTTTTTTAGGCCTAGGAATCAAAAAACCAGCAACTGCACAGAAATATATTGAAGAGCATGAGTATGAAAAAGGGTTCGCTAGACATTACCAAACACACTTAAAAGAACGTGTAGAAGAATACGAATTTGAACGCGTAAATGCATTGAAGGTTGCGAGACAACGTCTCTTTTATACGCTTCCCATACTAGTTGGCCTTGTTTGGTTTTCATATTTCTTATTATTCGATTCCCCGAACCTAGCTTTCTTTGTATTTATATTCGGTATTTCTGCTTGGGTTTGGTTTGTAAAAAGCTCTTGTGAGGTTTACCAGGAAAGTATTAAATCTGAAATTTTTCCGCATATTTTATCTTTCTTAGGGGATTTCAGTTTCGCATCAGAGATGAAATCTGGTGGACCAAAGAATTACAAGGATTTTGAGATTCTCCCCAGCTATACGAGTGAGTCAAATGAAGATCTTATAACTGGAACATATAAAGGAGTACAAATTACTCTTTTTGAATCAGAACTTGAGAAAGAAAGTGGATACGGGAAAAACAGAAGTGTTCAGACTGTCTTTAAAGGCATCATGATAGAGATCAGCATGAATAAAACTTTTGAAGGAAAGACCATAGTTAGAAAAGATTCTGGATCCATCGGCAATTGGTTAAAAAGCAAGACGTCTACATTGGAGTCAGTCAGGTTAGAGGACCCTGAATTTGAAGATGAGTTCGAAGTCTATTCAAACGATCAAGTAGAGGCCAGATATCTGCTGACACCATCATTCATGCAACGACTGCTTGACTTGAAAACGACGTTCGGAGGAAAGAAAATCGAATGCTCTTTCTGTAACGAATCATTGCTTATGCTGATCTCAATAAAACGTAATATGTTTGAACCTGGTTCAATTCATGAACGAGAAGATTTTATCGACGATGCAAAAAGCTTGTTGAGTGAGATGCAATCAATCTTTCAGATAATAGACACACTCAAACTCGATCAAAATATTGGCTTATAAGATTATGATAGAGTCGGCACGAATCGGTCTAATTAGCATCTGTTCTGCCCGTTCCCTTGAAAGTTTCTAATAATTGAAGCAAGAAGTTACGCAACCTTTAAATAAAAATTACATCTAAAAACGACAAGAAAATGTCGCCTTTAGGTATTGCGTAGAATTATATAAATTCTGCAAACTCTGCCTAGATAAAAGCTCCAAAGGTGATCAAATGTCACGAAGATCTGGAGGTAGAAAATCTCGCGTAGCAATACGCTCCGCGCCACTATCAGATAACCTTAAGCCGGTCCATGCAGGCGAAAGTGGGGGGAAATTTAAACCGCTCAGCGAGGATCAGGTCGACGATGTTATCGAGAATTCTTTCAAGATTCTGTCCGAAATTGGTTTTAGTCAGCCAACGCCCCATTGCATAGAAACTTGCCAGTCTATTGGAGCTAAATTGGGAAATGATGGTCGGTTGAGAATGCCAAGGGAAGTAGTAGAAAACGCCATTGCATCCAGCACGAAAGACCTAGTTCTGCATGGACAGAATCCAAAATATGATCTTGATTTAAGTGGAAGCAGAGTGCACTTCTCTACGGCAGGCGCAGCGGGAATGATAGCGGATCCCATAAACAAAACTTATCGAGATTCCACCGCAAAAGATCTTTACGACATGGCGAGAATCACAGATACCTGCGAGCACATCCACATGTTTCAGAGAACTTGCGTCCTGCGAGATATTTCTGACAGCTACGCAATGGATTTAAATACAACCTACAACGCGGTTATGGGCACAGCTAAACACGTTGGATCTAGCTGGACCGAAGCAGCTCACCTGCAGCAAACATTAAAGATGCTGCACATGATCGCTGGTGATGAGGAAGCATGGAGATCAAGACCATTTGTCAGCCAATCTAATTGCTTCGTAGTGCCGCCCATGAAATTTGCCGAAGAGTCATTAGAATGTTTAAGAATCGCGGTTGAAGGTGGCATGCCCGTTTTACTGCTTTCAGCGGGACAGGCCGGCGCAACCGCGCCACCATGCCTCGCCGGCACTGTGTCCCAAGCTTGGGCTGAATGCTTGGGCGGACTCGTGTATGTCAATGCAATTAAACCAGGCGCGCCCGCCATAATAGGAACATGGCCTTTCGTATCTGATCTGCGGACAGGAGCGATGAGCGGAGGATCACCAGAACAAGGCTTGCTATCAGCCGCATGTGCTCAAGTTGGACTCAACTTAAATCTACCGACTGGCACAGGATGCGGAATGTCTGACTCCAAACTGCCAGATTTTCAAGGAGGGGCGGAACACGCCGCTAACGTTTCTAGTGCTGCACTTGCTGGAGCAAATATAATCTATGAGTCTGCTGGAATGTATGCGAGCCTTCTCGGCGCCTGCCCCGAAAGCCTCCTGCTAGATAATGACATCCTCGGAGCATCGCTCAGGAGTACAAAAGGAATTACTGTAAATGATAAAACCTTGGGCTTCGATGTCATGCGAGATGTTTGCCTAAATGGCAAGGGCCATTACTTAGGATCTGATCAAACCTTAGACGTCATGCAAAGCGAATACATTTACCCAGATTATTTTGATCGACATAGCCCTAGCGAATGGTTGGACGCCAAAAAACCAGATCCACTTCTAAAAGCAGTCAAAGAGAAAGAAAAGATTCTGTCTTCTTATTTTCCCAAACATATTGATGATACTATCGACAGAGATATTCGCGAAGCCTTCCCAATTTTCTTAGATCGCAAGTCGATGGGACGCGAAAATTAGCACTATTTTTCTATTGAGATAATTTATGAAGTCCCATGTTCAAGTCGCAATAGTTGGCGGAGGCTCATTAGGCGTCAACCTACTTTATCATTTAGCCGAAGAGGGTTGGACAGATATTATCCTTATAGAAAAAGGAGAGTTAACAAGCGGCTCCACCTGGCATGCAGCGGGCTTAGCCTCAAATTTTATCGGCAACATGACAGTTGCAAAGATCCATGATTACTCCATCAAGCTTTATAACGAAATCCTGCCAAGACTTACAGGAGATCAATCCACGTTTCACCAGACTGGCAGCCTTAGAATTGGCTACAGTAAACTCGAGGAAGAGTGGTTTCGTCATCTGGAGAGCCGCGCTAAAAATGTACCCTGCGACTTCCACATAATTTCTAAACAAGAAGCCTCAAAAATCCACCCATTTCTAGACTTAAAGAGCGCGAGAATAATTGCATATACACCAAATGACGGGCATGTCGATCCTACTTCAGTGGTAACGCCTCTGGCTCAGCTTGCCAAGAAAAAAGGCGCGCAGATAGAGAGATTTAATCGAGTAATAGAGATCAACTACACCAGGTCAGGCAAATGGGAGGTAGTGACTGAGAAAGGAACGATAACAGCTGAACATGTTGTTAATGCAGCAGGCTGCTTCGCTCCTGAAGTAGGGAAAATGGTGGGGGTATCAGTTCCTATAATAAATCTGGAACACCAGTATTTAGTGACTGAAAGTCATCCTTCACTTGAAACACGTGAAACAGAACTGCCGGTATGCAGAGACTCTTACTGTGCCGCCTATTTACGTCAAGAAGGAAAAGGCCTTCTAATAGGACCTTATGAGACCAGTGGATCAAAGCCTTGGGCTCTAGGCGGCATGGACTGGAGCTTCGATAGAGAATTATTTGAAGGTGATCTGGAAAGACTCATGCCATTTCTCGATCGGTGCATGGAAAGGATGCCTATCTTCTCGGAAGTCGGCGTAAAAACTATTATCAATGGACCGATCACTCACACCCCAGACGATAACGCCTTGGTTGGCCCCCAGTCAGGATTGAATAATTTCTGGAATCTGTGCGGATCAAGCATTGGAATCGCGCAAGGTGGTTTAGGCAAGTTTCTAGCTCAATGGATGGTGCATGGACAAACCGAACTGAATATGGCTCCTTTAGATAGTCGGAGATTTGGACCTTGGGCAGATAAAGATTACTGTATTACTAAAGCAATTGAATCCTATGAAGTAATGTATACCGCAGTGGGTGCAAATGAAAACAGACATCACGGGAGAATAAAAAGAACCAGCCCACTTTACTCAATACTAGCTGATAGAGGAGCCGTCCACGGAGTTAATTCGGGATTTGAAAAACCACTTTGGTTTAAAAAAAGTCATATACAAGATAAACCCACATGGACCAGAAGTTCAACTCACGAAGTCGTCGCATCTGAGTGTCAAAATGTAAGAGACGCTGCAGGAATAATTGATATATCCGGATCTTCAAAATTTGAAATCACTGGAACAGATGCCGCCTTATTTTTAGATAAACTTTCCTGCAACCAACTACCAGACAGTGATGGTCGGCTAGGACTAACATTATTTCATGCCGCCAATGGCGGAATCTTAACCGAGCAATCGATCACGAGAATAACGGAAAATCATTTCTATCTAGTAGGACCAATTGGGTCTGAGCTAAGAGATATTCAATGGATGAATCATCACGCCGACACATACGAAGTTCGGATAAATAATCAAACTGAGGAATTAGCAGCAGTTCTTTTAACTGGTCCTAACGCTAGAGAAATTCTCCAACCACTTACCGATGAAGATTTGTCAAATAATGCTTTTCCCTGGCTGACTTGTAAATCAGTAAAAATAGACAGTGCGACTGTCAGAGTTATCAGAGTCTCTTATGCTGGAGAACTTGGCTACGAGCTACATATGGAACGATATCAAATGTTATCTATTTTCGAGTCATTACTTCGAGTTGGAGAAAAGCTCGGACTGCATCACTTTGGGGGATACGCCTTTAACTCCCTTCGAATGGAAAAAGCATATAGAGCCTGGGGGACTGAATTCACTGAAGAAATCAGCGGACTTGAAGCTGATATGACTCGATTTATTAGTTTGGAAAAAGACTTCATCGGTAAAGAAAATCTCAATGAGCGTCTTTCTAAAGGCCTTGATACTAAGTTAGCGTATCTCGCATTTGATGACGACGTGGCCGCCGAATGTTATGGAAATGAAGCGGTATACAGTAATGGCGAGCTGGCCGGACTAACAACCAGTGGAGGATTTGGCCACCGTGTTGGATTTAGTTTGTCTTTCGCCTATATTCATCCAGAGCTTGTAGCTCAGAACGAACGACTTCAGGTACAAACTGCAGCTGGACTCAGAGACGCTCATGTGGAACTAAAACCTGCCTATGACCCTGACAATATAAAACTAAGGTCTTAACATTGAGTACCCAGAATCTACTGCCATCTGAAGCCGAAATTGTCATTATTGGAGGTGGAATAGTAGGCTGCTCCCTTGCTTATCATCTTACGAAGCGAGGGATAAATGATGTAGTCCTGCTAGAGAGAAAACAACTCACCTGTGGCACAACCTGGCATGCTGCTGGATTAGTCAGCATGCTCTGGCCAACTCCCACCCTCACGAACCTCGCTAAATACTGCCATGAACTCTACGCAACCCTTGAAGAAGAGACGGGACAGGCTACTGGGTATAAACAAATTGGCAGCCTTTCTCTAGCTAGAAACAAAGAGAGACTGGAAGAGTTAAAGCGCAATGCGTCCATGGCGAAAGTATTTGGTGTTAAATCAGAAATACTTGGCCCTAATGAAATTAGTGCACTCTATCCCGGACTCAACTCTGAGGGTATTCTTGGTGCTTTACATATTGAGAAGGATGGACAAACTAACCCGATTGACACAACGATGGCACTCGCAAAAGGAGCTCAAAATAGAGGAGCAAAGATAATTGAATCTGCCAAGGTGAATCGAATTTTGACTGACAAATCCAAAGTAATTGGAGTAACAGTCGGTGAAGAAAAGATTAACTGCAGAAAAGTCATCCTTACAGGAGGCTTATGGTCAAGAGATATTGCGGCATCTCTAAATATCCATCTACCGCTATATGCGTGTGAGCACTATTACGTAGTAACAGAAGAAATCCCCGATCTCACTCCACGCCCGGTCTTAAGAGATTTCGATAGAGAAATATATTTCAAAGAAGACGCCGGAAAAATGCTGGTAGGTTGGTTTGAAAAAAATGCCATCGGTTGTCCAATGTCACGAATAACGGACGATTTTTGTTTTGATGAATTCCCAACTGAAATGGAACACATCGAACCATATCTATTAAATGCCATGGAGACATTTCCTCAATTTGGTTCGGTTGGCATTAGAACATTTTTTAATGGCCCTGAAAGCTTCACTAATGACAACTTGCATCTGATGGGTCCAGTCCCTGAAATTAACAATCTTTTCGTAGCGTGTGGCATGAATTCGAAAGGTATCGCCGCTGCTGGCGGCCTAGGCAAAATTCTTTCAGACTGGATAGTTGACGGATATCCGTCAGGCGAAGTTACGGAGACAGATGTGAGACGAAATAATTCTGTGCAAACGACACAAAATTATGTTGAAGCTCGCATTCCCGAGGCTTTGGGACACACGTATGCAATGCATTGGCCCTTCTATCAATATAAAACTGCAAGAAATCTCTGGAAATCACCACTGCATCAAGAGCTTGCTGATCAAGGCGCCTGCTTCGGAGAGGTGGGTGGTTACGAGCGACCTAATTGGTTTGCACATAACGGAATTGACCCCGCTTACAAATATACCTACAGAAAACAAAACTGGTTGGACTGCGCGGCCGCAGAACATACTTCAGTGCGCGAATCAGTAGGCCTTTACGATATTTCATCTTTTGGAAAGTTTGAAATATCAGGTATTGGTGCCCTGCCTACTTTACAGCGACTGAGCTGCGCAAATATAGATGTTGAAGTCGGCAAGGTGATTTATACGCAGTGGTTAAATGATCGAGGTGGGATTGAAGCAGATCTGACTATCGCAAGATTAGAGGAAGATCGCTTCTGGATTATAACGGGGATTGGATCCTTGAATCGAGATTGGTGGAGATTGAAACATCATCTTGAACCCGATGTAAAATTGACTGATCTAACTATGAGCTACGCTTGCTTGGCATTACAAGGCCCAAATTCCAGAGATTTGTTACAGCCTATGATTGAATCAGACCTAACCTCAAAGGCGTTTAATTTTGGCACGGGTAAATTTTCCAAGCTAAATGGAAAAACCGTTTGGATACAAAGATTGTCATATGTGGGTGAATTGGGATGGGAGATTTTTATCCCTAGCGAAAGCGCTGTCAAAGTCTTAAAAGATATTCAGCTGGCAGGGAAGGCTTTTGACTTATCAAATGTTGGTTTGCATGCTGTAAATAGCCTTCGTTTAGAAAAAGGATTCCGCCATTGGGGCCATGATATTGGTACCGAAGACAATTTACACCAAGCTGGTCTTTCGTTCACTGCCAAACCTGATGCGAGTGATTTTATTGGTCGCGATGCTTTTCTAAGGTCAGCTAATTCCAAGAAAACTGAAAGACGTCTAGTACAATTTGCATTGCAAGATCCCGATCTATTCCTTTATCACAATGAACCTATCGTAGTAAATGAAGCTATCGTTGGATACTTAACATCTGCTATGTATGGACATTCTATTGGATCTTCAATTGGCATGGGTTACGTGAACCTGCCTAATCTTTCCGAAGAAACGCTATTAAAGTCTAAAGTGGAAATAGAGATTGCTACCGAACGTCATGCTGCTAAGGCCACTCTCAAGCCGCTTTATGATCCTTCAGGAGAGAAGATGCGCCGATAAGTGTTTGTTGTTGTAATCTCAAAATGGCCAGTAGTAAGGAATTAGAGCTACTGCCACACACACAACTAATATCTCTAATGGCAAACCAAGTCTCCAGTAGTCACCAAAACGATATCCGCCGGGACCCATTATTAGAGTATTATTTTGATGGCCGATGGGCGTTAAAAACGCGCATGATGCGGCTACCGCAACACCCATTAAAAAAGGATCAGCACTGAGGTTGAGTTTGTCGGCAATCTCAATCGCAAGCGGTGCAGCGATCACGGCAGTAGCGGCATTATTCATCACATCGGATAAAGTCATTGTAACTAAGACAAGTAATGCTAAGGCTAGACGGGGTGACTGACCAAACTCGGTAGAAATAACAAGTAGCGTTTCCGCAATAAGAGCGGTCCCACCGGTATCTTGCAATGCAGTTCCTATTGGAATCATGCACCCTAAAAGTACTACAATCGGCCATTCGATAGCCTCGTACACTCTACCAATAGGAACCCAATTAAAAAAAACGTATAAAGCCGCAACAAAACCCAGTGCAATCGGTAAACTTAAGTAACCAAAACTGGCAACCGCAACAAAAAAAATAAAGATAGATACGGCTCCCCAAGCCCAATCGCGCTGCAGTAATTGTTGCCCTCTATCCTTCAATGGCAATAATGACATTCGATCAAGTACGTCACTTAACCTTCCTTCAGAACCTAGGAGTAGCAATACGTCTCCAGCCTTCATTGAAAGCTCTCTAACATGTTCACGAAATCGCACCCCGCCTCTAGAAACACCTACTAGAGAAACTCCAAATCGATATAACAAACGAATAGATGAAGCCGATCTACCGCTTAAAGAAGAGCCCTCCGGAACAACGACTTCGATTAATTCAAGTTTCTCTTCTCTTAGTAACGCGGTACCTGAACCAACATAATCCAGCTCAAGTTGTCCAACTGTACTTTCAATGTCTGCTGGAGCTCCATCCACGACTAGCACGTCTCCAGCCCTGATTTTTTCTCTTCTAGCAAATCCTGGAAGACGTTTCGCTTTACGAATCAATCCTAGTATTTCAATATTGTTTGCTTTGACCTCTGTATCGAGGTCTCGAACACGTCTCCCTTCTATAACCGAACCCTCTGGTACCTTAATTTCAGCAACATAGTTTGCTAGATCAAATTTCTCCGAGCCAGAGGTATCCCCAGAACGATTAGGAATCATTCTAGTACCAAATAGTATTAAAAATGCAATCCCACTTAATGCACACCATAGCCCAACATTAGCAAAATCAAACATCCCAAATGGCTCTATACCAGGCTGGCTCCCTCGAATTTCCGCGACAATGATATTGGGAGGAGTACCGATTAATGTAATCATTCCACCAAGTATCGAAGCAAAAGATAGAGGCATCAAAGAAAGCGATGGACTGCGACCAGCTCTTGACGCCGCCTGAACATCCGCCGGCATGAGTACGGCAAGCGCGGCCACATTGTTAATAAAGGCCGA
Organism: uncultured Halieaceae bacterium; assembly: GCA_913051825.1. GTDB lineage: Bacteria > Pseudomonadota > Gammaproteobacteria > Pseudomonadales > Halieaceae > CABYJX01. The sequence goes on along the minus strand of CAJXCR010000010.1, from coordinate 5,336 downwards.
TAAAGCCGCCGCTGATGTCGACATTAATGCGATATGAAACTGCGTTTCTCTTTTTGGAAATCTAGCTTTTAACGTTCGCACAGCATCACTCACAACTCTGACAATTGTCTCAACCACACCAGAGTTAAACAGCCCTTTACTGACGATAAGAACGAGCGCCACAACGACTGTAGCAGGGTGACCAAATCCAGAAAAAGCATCTTCCACAGGAACAACTTCCCAAAATAAAGCGATCAGCAATGCTGAAAAGGCAACAAGATCATAACGAAAACGACCCCAAACCAAAAAACCAAATACACCAATTAAAAGTATAAATAGCTGACTTTGATCACTAATCATGAAGTTTCCCTAATGTTTTGCTGATGATATTACATACCGTGCTGTTCTGATAAGGTTAACCAATTAAAAAACTAAATGTTCTAAACGAAAAACCAGTTTCTTGGATAAAAATTATTCTACTTCAAAACCTAAAGAGTGAAGAAAATATGTTAATTAGCAACATAGATGTAATACCGGGGAAAAACATCGTTCAACACATCGGCCTTGTTCAAGGAAGTACCGTCCGAGCCAAGCATGTAGGTAAAGACATATTGGCGGGTTTACGCAATATCGTAGGAGGTGAACTTTCTGCTTACACCGAGCTGCTGCAAGAATCTCGACAAAGCGCGACTGATAGAATGATTGCGCAGGCGCAAGATCTGGGTGCAAACGCAATTATCAATATACGATTCTCTACTGCCGCTATCGCTGCCGGAGCCTCGGAGATTCTCGCTTATGGCACAGCGGTAATAATAGATTAGCGCTAGAATTTAATACAAATGACTAATCTAATTATTCTGATTACCATGATAGTAATGGGGTTTTATTTTGGACGTGTAGCGGAGCGCCGTCACTATTCCTCTCTATCTTCGCGTGAAAAAGCATTTCGCGAGCTACAAGTATTGACAATTCGTCGACCTCCTAATATTCATCGTGAATACCATTCTAACCTCGTTTGCGGATCCACCGTGGTATCCGTGGATTTCTTCAAGGTGTTTATTGCTGGATTTAAAAATATTATAGGTGGACGACTTACTGCCTATGAATCGCTTTTAGAAAGAGCTCGAAGGGAAGCTATACTTCGAATGCAGGAACATGCACTTCGTCTTGGTGCGACGATGATTATCAATGCGAGGTTTGAAACTAGTCGCGTTTCTGGAAACGCATCTCAAGGTATAGGCTCTGTAGAGATATTAGCTTACGGAACTGCTCTTTCTCTTAATACTGCCAAACCACCGATTCCAGATCGGTAATGTCATTACATTGAAAAATATATTCCGCCAGCTGTTAAACTATTTTGCAATAATAATGTTGCCTTCAAAAAAAGGAGTTTATCCCATTGATCCAGCTCAATTCGTAAAAGCATGTCCTGAGATAAAACCGGGACGCAGAAAGATAAGTACTCACATCATATTTTTGCTAACAGTTTTTTCTATATTTTTCCAAGGATGTTCTGTAGAAGAACTTTCCATTACAAATTGCGAACCCTCAGGATTGATTCGTCCAGTTTGTGAGATGCTAACACCAGAAGATATTGCAGCACTGCCTGATGACAAACACCTGCTGTTAGTTAATTTTGGTGGCATGTTTTCAGGGACTGGATACCTCTCTCTTTTCAATACTGTAGACGAATCAAGTAAAATACTTTTCCCTTCCGACCAATCGCTCAAACCACCTAATGAGAGTTGGGGTGACAATAGTTGCCCACCTCCTGAAATAAGTAAATTTCGGCCACATGGATCACATCTTCACCAGTTAAAAAACGGTCGGTGGCGATATCTTGTAATCAATCACGGTTCGCGTGAGTCGATCGAGTTATTTGAGGCAGAACTAAGCGGATATGATACTAAACTTGTATGGCGCGGCTGCGTTTTGGCAGAGAAAGAGACAATCATGAATGATGTCGTAGGACTATCTGATGGAGATTTAATCTTTACTAGGATGTTTCATACAGAACCAAGTCCACTAAGTCGCATATTCAGTGTCCTGGGTTTTACCACAGGCGATGTGTGGCGATGGAATAAAGAGGATGGGCTAAGGATACTGACTGGAACTAATGCAGCTGAACCAAATGGAATCGAGATTTCAGCTGATGAGAAATATATCTATGCAAATATGTACTTTGAGGGAGAAGTGTGGAAGATCGATGCAACAAAAGGAGGGGTTGCTGCAAAGGTGAAGATCGCTAGCCCAGACAATAGCGCCTGGAGTAAGGAACACAGATTGTGGGTAGCCAGCCATACCGGTTCTATTATGGAACAAGCAACATGCCTAGAGAATCAATCTAAGCCCTGCGGCGCCTCTTTTGAAATTATAGAATTGAATACTGAAACCATGGAAACTAGCGTGGTATTTTCTCAAAAAGGCCCGCCCATGGGAGCTGCTACCGTCGCTGTACCGCAGGGAAAACGGGTTTACATGGGATCATTTGTGGGAGATCGTTTAATCTCAGCACCCCTATCAGAGTTCGTTAAGAAATAGACTAAACTCTCGGTACTAAACGTGGTGATTCCTCATGACTACAAGAGACTGTTCACCACAGCCGCAATCTGCGGCACGGTCAACTCTCGCGGATTAGTTGATGCAGCACTATCGCGAATAGCTAATTCGGCTACTTGTTGAGCACACCCACTGGGCACTCCAATGTCGAGCAGATTCTTGGGGATCTCAAGCTCTATCATTAAATTTTCTAGTTGAGTAAAGAACCGTTCTGGCGAATGATCTTTGAGACCGATAGCACTCGCCATCTTTGGTATTTTCTTTTCAAGCACCGAGGCGTTAAATCTAACGACAGAAGACAGTAAAACCGCGTTAGTCAATCCATGATGCGTATCATAAAGCGCTCCTATCATGTGAGAAATTGCATGGGCGAGTCCAAGTCCCTTCAAAAATGCAATACCGGAAAGACACGAGCCGACAAGCATTCCACCCCTGGCACTAATATTATTAGGATCAGAGTAAACCTTAGGCAGACAGTAGTGGGCAAGTTCCATCCCTTGCAAAGCAATCGAATCACAGAGTGGATGAAGATCAGGCACGCTATAAGCTTCGATAGCATGGGTAAGAGCGTCCACACCAGTCCAGGCAGTTAAATGCGACGGCAGATTAATTGTTAATTCGGGGTCTAATAAGGCCAATGCTGGTTTGAAATTGGGATGCCAGATACATCTTTTTACTTGATCAACTGTGTCTGTCAGCATCGCGGTACTTTCTGTCTCAGCACCGGTACCAGCTGTTGTCGGAATACAGATAAGAATTGGGAAATCACTCTCAACAAGCGGAGGAGGCGTTCTTTCATACTCAAAATCCCAAAGGTCATATGAGTTATTGACTGTTAATCCAATTGCTTTTCCCGCATCTAACCCACTGCCTCCTCCAATTGCAATGACCGCGTCATGTTCGCCAGCTAAGAAAAGTGATCTTCCACTCTCAATCTCTATATCACGCGGATTTGGAGACACATTAAAAAACAAATCAGAATCGAACCCCGCTTTCGCTAGTGAATCGAGGAGCTTATTAACATAGGGCAAATCGACACTTCCTCGATCGGTAACGACTAAAGGACGACGACAGTTTTTAGTCAGGCAGAAATTACCGATCTCGTCTATACGACCCAAACCATATTCTATAGGCACTGGAAAAGACCAGCTGTGGTTCTCTAGAAAAGGAGAAAGGTCTATATTTTGCGAACACCTAAAAGCCATGAAAAAGGATCGGAGTAACTTTTATCTCATTCATGATAGGTGACGAGATCATCTAAATCGGCACGCTCCGTTCTACAAGTATTCACCGGAGATTCTTCATCGGGATATCCAAAGGAAAGACCAAACAGCAATTTATTTGATTTATCGATACCAAGTGTTTCTCTAATACAATCAGCATGAAAACTCAGGGCAGTTTGCGGACAAGACCCCAATCCCAATGCGGTTAGATTTAGCATTACAGTTTGCGAGAACATTCCAAGGTCAGCTGCTTCCCTCAAACCGAACGGCTCGGGTAAAAAAAAGAACGCCACGTGTGGTGCATCGAAGAACGTGAAGTTACGCATAAACTGTTTTTGACGCTCTTCTTTGTCTTCCCTAGTCACTCCGATCGAATCATAAACAGCTTTGGCCGATGCAAACTGTCGCTCACGGTAAACACCTTCATATTTGCCATCATAGGGAAAATCAAAGGTAATATCTCCTGAAGAAAAATTCTTGGGTAAAATGTCTCGCAAATTTTCGAGTACTTTTCCTGAGGCAATGTGAACTAACCAAGGTTGAATATTGCAGTTACTCGGCGCGCGTGAACTGATAGTAAAAACTTCATCTATAATTTGTTTTGGGATTGGCTTGGATAAATAAGCTCTTATCGATCGTCGTTGCCCAGATATTTCTTTAAAAATCTCTGCCTGGTTCACGACGAAAACATCCTTCCAAAATCATTATCAATCACTGTTCTCTAGCCTTTGCGCTCTTCGAGCGAGCTTGCTCTGGAGGTTGAATCCCACCTCGGGCAAGGACCACGGACAGACAGCGATACAGATTGCGCAACCTGATGTGGCTGCGAAGAAAGGTATGCACTTGTCGAAATCAACGTACCATTTTTCGACCCCGCGAACCATCTGCTTCTCATCGGTAATTGCAAATGGCGGGCACGCATTCTCACAAACACGGCATCTAGAGCAGAAATCATCAATCCCAAACTCGCGCTTGGGGGTCAATTCAAAGGGGGCATCGGTCAGTACCGCGCCGAGCCTAAATGCGGATCCAAATTCAGGATTGATTATTGACCCGTGCTTGCCCAACTCACCAAAACCACATTCCAGTGCCGGAGGAATCATCAATAGTTTAGTAGCCATCGGCCCGGTCACTGGTTCAGCGTCCCAGCCTTGCTCCCTGAGCCATCCAGCAATCTTTTTCGCAGCTGCAGCAGCTCGACCATACTGACGAGTCACATCGGCGCCTGCCACTCTGTCTGGAGCCAACTTTAGTTTTTCGTAGTCGTGTTGCACTCCAAGCATAACGACGTTACTGAAGTCAGTTTTCTTATTTTCATATAACCACTCAGGGCGCATTCTTGCCACACCAACACGCTCGCAATCCCCTGAAGAAACAAATCTATCCAGAGCAGTCGTCCATTGATGTGGATCAAGACTTACCTGTTCCGATGCTATAGGCGGTAAAGGTTCTTTTAGAATTTCCTGCCGACGGCGACGTTCTTTCATCAACTCCGAATTTGGATCATCTGGTTCCTGGCGATAAAACCATTTTTGAACTTCACCAAATTCTATATCGTCTGGATTCTCTGCCCAA
>CAJXCR010000009.1 GCA_913051825.1 uncultured Halieaceae bacterium | reverse complement strand
CTCTCGCATCAACAAAAATGCAGCATCTAGTGAAACCTTAAAGTTTTTGTTCCAGCTAGAAAGATCAAGACGCGCGATAGACCCTGGAATCATAAAGACAGCATTATTAACTAGAATATCAAGCTTGCCATGATCTAAAACCACGTCCTCTATTAATTGCTTTACCGCAGACTCATCGCTTACATCAACTGGGTAGAAAAACGCTTTGCCCCCGGATTCATCAATATTACTAGAAACTCTCGCAAGCTCCTTTTCTCTGCGGGCTACTAGTATGACAACAGCACCTTCCTCAGCAAAACGAACTGCTGTAGCTTCGCCTATTCCTTGACTAGCCCCCGTTATGATGGCTATTTTTTCTTTTAAGCGCACTCTATTTATCCCTAATCATTAAGGAGCAGCTTAGAGCCACAGCAAGAGATTGGTCAAGTCGATAGTAGGCCAAATATTGAAAAAGAATCTCCATAGAATACAAGCAATATTTACTAATGACTAAATACATTAGCCGAAGAATTTTATCCGCTAAAACGGGAAGACTCTAGGAAGCATGTAAATTACTACTCCCGAGTAAACGACCATTACAGGAAATCCAACTTTCAGATAATCGCTCAAGACATAGCCACCTAAATTCTGCACCATAAGATTAGTGGTATAACCATAAGGAGTCATAAAACTGGCGCTTGCTCCAAAAGCTACTGCCATCACAAAAGACATTGGATCTACGCCAAAACTACCTGCTAATGCATAACCTAATGGAAACGCAATAGCTGCAGCGGCGTTGTTGGTCATAGACTCAGTCATCAATAAGGTAAAGGCATAGATTCCAATAAGTCCGTAATAAGGTCCAGCTTCTGATAAAGTAATATGCAAATTGCCACTAATCCAATCTACGACACCTGTATTTTCTAGCCCCTGAGCGACAACTAGTGCCGAGCCTATTAAGAACCATATTTCGAAAGGAAATCTTCTTCTCAATTCGGCCGTAGTAACAACACCCGAGAGCAACATTAGCAAAAGCAGCACAACTAAGCCGTTTAATAAAGATAGGTATCCTAAGAGTACTAAGCATACAATTGCCGCTATTGCCATATTAGCAATTAGCCCGGGAACTAGCTTTTTTGATGTCGAGCGTGAAGCGTCTTCCATTAGAAAGAAATTTTTTCTCGTATTACGGCGGTCATGAAAACCTGGACCTATCGTTAGGACTAGGCTATCGCCTGCCTCTAGTGGAATATTTCCGAGTTGCCCAGAAAGGCGCTTTCCACCTCTGCGCAACCCAATAACCGCAGCATCAAAAAGAGCTCTAAACCCGATTTCTTTAAGCGTATTTCCAATAACTGGAGCTGTTGGAGTTACAACTGCCTCCACCATCTTTTCACGAAAAAATCCTTCGCTCTCACCATAAAGCTCAAGCCCATCGAACTGATCTAAAATTGATAGGGTATCGATGTCGCCCGAAAAAATTAAAATATCATTCGCCAAAATCACCTCTGAGGGCGACACAGGAGTCAAGAGCCTATTCCCTCGTGAAAGCTCTACTAAATAAAGTCCCGAAAGAGATCTCAAATTGTTTTCGAGAATACTTTTGCCAACTAAAGATGAAGTATCACCCACTCTCATCTCAATCAGATAATCATCTGCTACAGAGTATGAATCATCATTTTCTGGAAGTAATCGGGCAGAAAATAGTAAAACTAAGAAACCACACAACGTTGCCGAAAAACCAATCTGAAAAAAATCGAAGAATGCCAGACCTTGGCCTGAAGCATCCTCAAGAAAACCACTGACGATTAAATTGGTCGATGTTCCTATCAGGGTCATTGTTCCACCTAATATCGCCATATAAGAGAGCGGTATAAGCAAAAGAGATGGTCGATGATAAATATTCTGTTTTACCATTTGCGATAAAGCTGCAACGACGGCAGTGTTATTAATAATAGCCGAAAAGACTGCTGTAATAGCGCCAAGACGAAACAAAGTAAGATTATAATTTTGATCAATTAAACTGGTGGACACTTTTTTCAACCAATCCAATCTCTCTATACCCACTGATATCAAAAGCAACAAGATAAGAGATATCAGACCAGGACTCACGAATTTTTCCAATACGTCTCCAGCCTCTACAAATCCTAGAAAATAGGTGGAAAGGAGACCTCCAACAAAAATCCATACCGGTGACCAACGGGTAAAGACTAAAGCACAAACCATTGTCAAAAAAATTCCAGAGAAAACTAATTGATCACTCATTTTTGTCCTAACACAAAGTTTCTACAACAGGTTTAGCATGCCGGAAGTATCGCAGGACCTCAATATAGATTTATCTTTTAAAAATTTGATATGTCTTGTAAAAATGGACTATCTTGAATCCAAAAAAAGGGGATTTTAATGACGGAAATAGAAATTGTGCAGGCCGTTACGGATAATCGTGCTGTATTCTCTTCGCTTAGCATAGGATATGGGATGCTAAGCCTTAATTTAATACTTGCCGCTTATCTATTTCGTAATTTACCAATCATTTTCAGAATAGCTCTTACGATCATTTTCCTATGGTTCCTTCTAAATAGCGTTATGCGAGTACTAGTAACCGAAGCTGATTACTTGTCGCTTATTGCATATGCCAGCGAAATCGCCAACCAACAAGTAAGCCCATTATTAGAAAGTTTGCTTTCAACAAGGGGTATGGTACCAGGACAACCGGCTATCGCACCTAACTGGAATTATTTTGGTGCCATTGCAGCGCTATTGCATGCTGGCATAACAATCTACCTATTTCTCTTTGCAAAATGGCGAGGGAAAAAATTAGAAAACTAAAAATTAGCATCTTCTATGAATATGGAGACTTAGCATGACGCTCTGGCCAAAAAAACTGCAGGCTAGTCCTAGCTATTTTCCATTGCCCTTTGATTTTCTGATACTCCTCATCATACAACGCTAACCAAAGCAGAGGGTTTTCTTGCGGAGATACATGAGTCACAAAATCCATCAAATAAACTTGTCCTTCCGCACGTGTGTCAGTAAGTAGTTGCACGCGATGATTAGCATTTGGATGGAAACTACTAAAAGGGGCCTCCAGGTCTCCTGTAAATACACTGCGATAATTCGAAAGAATTTCTTCCTTCCCTGTCCACGACCCGTAAGGCCCATATTCACATAATGCGTCATCGGTAAAAATATTAATAAGCTGATCAAGATCACGTAAATCCATCAAAAAGTTATAACTTAATCGCAATTCCTTAATTGCTTCCACTTCCAAGAGCTTCCTGAGTCGATCAATTTCGGAAAGATCAAGTTCTTTACTCGCGGATTCATGTGCACTCATAGCTTTAAGATCCCTCTGATGATTAACTGTTTTTATAGATCAATGTATTAAAAGTTTTAAGTTATACTAAATTTTTACTTAATTAAGATAGGATTATAAGCGCATCTGTCACTTTTCAATAGCCGCTTTGTAACTAACGTTAAAAGGATATGAACTATGGATATGATTTGGATTTTGGTCGCTGTTATAGTGGTCCTATATATTTGGTATACACGGATCATAGGACGCAAAAACAGCGCCCTAGAGGCACTTTCTGGGATAGACGTACAACTAAAAAAACGAAGCAATTTAATCCCTAATATATTAACCATTGCCAAACGTTTTATGGAACACGAGAAAGAGCTTCTCAGCGCGGTAACGCAGCTGCGCACGCAGGCAGATAATGAGTACGACGCTGGAGATCCCTTAGCTGTCTCAGAACATCTAAAATCTGCGAATGCACTTGGCGGACAAATGGGTCGCTTGATGATGTCGATGGAAGCATATCCAGATTTGAAATCTGATCAAACCATGTTGCAAAGTCAGCAGACATACAACGAGGTTGAAGCTCAAATTTCTGCTGCGCGCAGATTTTACAACTCTTCAGTAACTGAACTAAATAATTCTATAGAAATATTCCCTGGAAATTTATTGGCAGGATTCGCCAAAGCTAAAGTTATGCCCTTTTATGAGACCGATGAAGCATCGAGAGCTCCGGTCGATGCATCCACTTACCTTGACTGAATAGTTTGAAAATCAACTTCCATATAAAACCCATTCAACTTCAAGTTAATTCTAGTTAAAAGCAACTATGGCTAGATTTATCGCTATTATCGGCGAAGGCGTCGAAAAGAGTCCTGATCTTGATGCAATTAACGATTTTTGGGAGATGGCTGAATCAAGGGTTCCCTCGTTGAGGGGCAACCATGAGGTCCGCTCAATCGGAATTGATTCAGCTAGCACTGAAAAAATCTTTGAATATATTGTCACCAAACAAAAAGTAGGCACATTTACACTGCCCTGGCTCAATGACAAACATGGCGTTCCAGCACCCGTCCCTGGGCTACCTATTATCCTACTTTCCTTTAACGGTGACCCTAGGATGATTATCCGTATCACCGAAGTTTTTCAAACAGTCTTCGGTAAAATTGATCAGAAAATAACTGCTCTCGATGGCCCTCCGGTAAGAGATCTTTCGGTATGGTTGCCCATGCACCGACAATATTGGAATGCTGCTCTAGCTCCCTATGAGTTAGCCTGTACGGATGAAATGCCAGTCACAGTGGAAAAATTCGAGCGAGTATTCACTGTTTAAAATTAAGATTCGTAAAATTGAATAATAGCACCATCCGGCGTCTTAATTGAAAAGATCTTGATACGACCTAGATCATCTACGGTTATCGAATCTATTTCCTGAGACAAACTCCACCCTCGATCGACAATCATAGTACTAGCATCCTTGATTGACTCCACTGGAAAACGCACAGCTAAAATTCCCAAATTGGGCGCATGACAACGATCGGAGTAATCAGCTCCCTGGAGCCCCATCACCTCTATCATCTCCATCCTTCCAAATTCTCCGGGTCGAGGGTAAACAATCCCCGCTCGATAGGGTATGGATGTAGTAAGATTTATCGGAATGCCTATAGGTGTCGGTGTCGGAACTTTGGCTGTATATGGTTTACCTTTATAGAAAGTTCCAAACCCCAGCACTTGAGTAAAAAAATTATAGCTAACGTCCCGGTCTCTAACCATCTGCATGACATTAAAAGGCGAAGTCATCCTATCAAAGTTGGGAATATCTGATCCCAGTGGCGGCTCAATACGCTCATATGCTTGCACTTGAACACCATCAGGGCCGCGGTAGATAACCACGTTAAGCCTAGAAGTTCCAAAGTTTAAAGGAGTAATAGGTGTTTCTGTCCACCAACCCAATCTAATCGCATCATCATAAATAGCTTGCATATCTTTAACACGAACCATCAGGCTAAAGTAACAGCCTGTATCCCAAGCTCGAGACCCTGGCCTCATAGGCTCTCTTCGTCCGGTATTTTGAAATTCCAGCAGCCTAACTTTACCTTGCTCGCGACCTGGCATACCTAAAAGCACATACTCTCCATTCACATGTTGAGCCATCCCCCAGTTGCTTAAGGCGGATTTATTGATAGCTCCCCTCGAAATGAGATCATAACCACCGATTTCTATAAAAAAACGTGCTGTCGCATCTGCATCCGTGACACTAACAACAGCTTCTTGCCAAGGCTCACTAGTAACTGGAACAATCTTATCGGCTGCCTGCAGATAGGACGCCGCTAGAACAAATGAAAAGCAAAATAATTGGCTAAACAGTTTTCTAATCAACATATATAAGAAACTCCATGATGCTTATGAATTTAACCTAGTTTATAAGTATGATTTTTCCATAGTGGCTGCGTTCATCAATCATTTGGTGAGCTCGAACTAATTCCGACATTGGCAAGATAGTATCGACAACTGGTGATAGTTCTCCGCTTTCAAAAAGAGGCAGTGCTCTTTTTCGAAAATCAGGCATCGTCTTTTCAAAAAAAGCTGGACTGGTGGAAATACTCATCGACAGTAGTTGTAAATTGAGAATTCCAATTGCAAGATTAAAGGAAATGTCTCTGCCACCGGTACTGCCAAACATAACCACCTTGCCGTCCATACCCATAGAATCAATCAGTTGATCTGCTGTTGCACTACCAACGGTCATTAAACTTATGTCGATCCCATGGTCTTGGGTTGTTTCCTTTGCTACTTCGGAGATGGATTTTTCCATGTAATTAACAACCGCATGTGCGCCTCTCTCCTTTGCTTGCTTCAACTTGTCGTCGCGACTGGCGGTACCCAGAACCCAACATCCTTCCTGAAGTGCTATCTCGAGGGCAGCACTACCTACACTTCCACCCACTGATTCAACTAAAACACGTTGATCTCTATGCATCCCAGCAACAGTGTAAAGCGCATGCCATGCGGTAAGCCAACCAACCGGGATAGCTGCCGCCTCTTCAAAAGATAGTTTCTTCGGCATAGGCATGAGATGCATTGGATCACAATCAACCAACTCAGCATGCGCACCTCTTACTCGACCAAACACACGATCACCCACAGAAAAGTCAGCTACCTCATCACCAACTGATTCGACAATTCCTGCTACTTCCATTCCCATGACAAATGGCAGTGGCTGACCACTGTAGTCTCCAGCTCGCATCCGAGTCTCAGCAAAATTAATGCCACTCGCTTTCACTTCAACTCTCACTGAATTAGGCTGTAAAATTCCTAAATTAATATCAACCCACTTCATTACCTCAGGTCCACCAAAAGATTCTACAAAATAACCACCGCCCATTTTTTTTCCTATCTCTGACTATAAATAGTTTCAATTTCCTCAATCTCCAGACCCGAAGGCAAAGAGTCGAGAGCCAAATAAAGCAGTCCAGCCAACATTAGAGGAATACCTGTCAGCATAGCGTAACCTAAATTCCATCCCCAAGCCTCCACCGCGAGGGACACATAATATGGGCCAGCAGCTGATCCAAGGGTGACCGCAAATGATCCGCAAACAGCCATCGCGGTAGCCCTGACCGGCGTGGGAAAAACTTCCGCAAGATAGGCAAACTTAACAGCTGCTGATCCATAGAAAAACATACTCATGACAGAGTACATGAAGAAAATCTGATTAAAGGTCTCTGCTCTCCAGACCAGCAATTGAAAAAAAACAGCGCCTAACAGCGTCCATATAACTACCGTGTTCCTGCGAGTTAACTTGTACTCTCCAACCCAGGCCGCCAAAATATATCCCAACACTCCGATCCCGTTACCGGCACCAATCAGCAATGAAAAATTAAAACTATCCATTCCTCTAGCTTCCAGTAAAAAACTAGGGAACAAAAATATCGAAGCCGCATAAGCCCACACAAAAAGAAACTGGGCTAAAAATAAAACAGCCGCCCTATAACGGATAGATGATCCAAATAATTTAAAAATATTGAAAATACTTGCGTTACGTTGTGAAGCTGAAGATCTAGCGGGTTCTCGTAAATAATGCCTTACTACAAAAACCATGGGTAAGCTTACAAAACCAACCAGAAATAAGTGCCGCCAATCGAATTCCGTTAATATCCACATTGACCATAGTGAAGCCATCGCCCAACCAAGGGGGTACCCTATCTGAAGAAGACCCATAAAGATCCCTCTCACTCTTGCTGGAAACTCCTCGGTTATAATCGCGCCTGTAATAGGATAAGAAAGCCCTCCGATTGCTATACTGGTGCCGCGCAGAACTGTCAAAGTAGCAACAGATGATGCCAAACCAGTCATCGCTACTAGCAAGGATGAGCCAAACAGGGAAAATTGAAACAAAGGCAGTCGACCCCATGTGTCTACAAGCACACTTATAAATACCAACAAACATCCTCCTATGAGGAAAGCGATAGATACAATTTTCATCACCTCAGTTAAACTAAGATTAAATTCTGCTCGAATCGAAGGAATAGCATAACCAAATAAAGCAAGATCCATCTGCGCGGTGCTATACGCGAAAAGACAAATAAAAAAAGCCCTAAGCGGATAACCTCGTACCGTATCATGCACCTGTAACAGCCCACGTATAACCATCCGGTGCCACAAAAACACAGCTTGGCTCACCGAATTCATTAAATTCGGTGGCCATTTCTTGTGCTCCCTCGCTCTTCAGTAACTGGACCACACAAGCTAACTCCGATACTTGAAAACAGTATAAGCCAAGCCCTAAGTGTCCTGGCCGAGATAATTCCCGATAATCTGGTGCATCAAAATAAGGCGAATACACCTGTAATAAGCCTGTCGGACATTCAGGAGCTCGAAGACGCTCAACACGAAATAACTGCCCAGACTCAAGTTGCAGCGCAACTTGTGTGGGCAACTCATCTCCAGAATCGTGCGCCTCTCCAAAAGGAGCTGTCTCCAATCCAAAGGCATTTTTATAAAACTCGGTGTCAAAAGATTTTGTAGGTTGAACGATATTTGCGTGACTACCTTCGCTATTACTATAAGGCAAACTGCTATCAATCGTACCAAAACCTGGACGGTCAAAACCTGCTCGCTGAATAAATGCAACCCGCACCGAATCAGAAAAGAATAGTGTCTCTCTAAGACCTACAAACGGCTGCTGCAAACTAACCTCGGGCGGTGGCTGCACAAGTGGCGCGCTAACTAAGGGAGATAACCAACCTACTTTCTTGCCAGAACTAAAACCCTCAAGACTATCTCGCACCTGCAAGATATCTGAAGTGTACATACCCATCCAACGACTCCCTATAACCAGAGGCTTTTTATCACCCAGCCCCCGATGGTTAATCTTTTCCCAGCATTGAAGACGCACAAATCCAGTGGAAAAAGCATCCGATCCTGTGTGTCTGAGTCTAATTGAACTTAAGTTGGAAGCGTGGCCATAAAGTTTTTCTGATTGGGTGGCGCTGAATGAACCCTCCGCTACAGGTGAATAACCAAATGAATCCCAGAATTCCAACTGGGCTGCACGTTCGGAAGCAGGCAATCCAAAAACAAATTCACTAACACCAGAACTTAACTTCGTTTGCGAATTTATGACAAATCACCTCCCACACGGATAAGCGTTCTACCCACCAATTCGCGTGCCTCCCATGCTCGATGCGCTTCTTCGATTTCTTCAAGTTCATATTCTCTTTCAATAGGTATATTCCACTCGCCGGATTCCAAGGCCTGATGTGTTGCTTCTATTTCCTGACCTTGGCTAACTGCTTGATGAAAATACTGAACAAAACCCGTAATGGAACAACTTTTACCAACCAATAAAGATGGGGCAACTGCCGGCGATTGGCCCGCACTTGCCCCAAAGTAAATTATATTTCCAAGGGCACCTATCGCCTCCAGGTTCATCGGTGCCCGAGGACCAGCATTACCATCGAAGATAACCTCCACACCGCGACCATCGGTAAGCTTTTTAACCTGATCTGGCCAATCATCCTTGCTGTAGTCAATGACAGCGTCGGGTTGAAACCGATTTACAAAATCAAATTTAGACTCTCCACCCACCAAGCCGATGACTCTGGCGCCAACTGATTTAGAAATCTGAACAAGGAGCGATCCGACCGCACCGGCTGCTGAATGGATAGCAACCCACTGCCCACTTTGTAATCTAGCTGCCTGATGAACGAGTAACCAAGCGGAGTATGCACAGGTGGTATAGCAGGCCGCTAACTTCCAGGAAAAGGCATCCGGTACCAATTGAGCCTCATGTTCACCAATACAGGCAAACTCGGCATTTCCGCCCCAGCCACCATTTGTCGCCACTCGACGTCCAATCCACTCGTCACCCACACCATCTCCTGTAGCTTCAACGAGTCCGGTAAACTCAAAGCCAGGAGTAAAGGGATAACCAGGGTGATTCCATTTGATACGATCTGCCCTAGCATGATTATCCAGTGGGTTTAATGAGGCATACGCCACACGAATCAATAGCTCACCCTGACTCGGCTCCAGCATCGGTGCTTCCGACACTTCTAATACTTCCGGTCCACCCGGGCTCGAAACTATCACTTTCCGCATTCTTAATTCTCCTTAACTAAAATGCATAACTGTAAGATTGAAATTTCGTCATATCAACAGATGTCTTAATGTACATGATAACTAGCTTGAATTTTCCGCGCTCAATTGTCCAAGGTACGCAAAAAACCAACTAATAGCAGCTAAAGTCCCACAGCTGGCAATCAACACCGATAACCAGTGATACCCCCCAACCGGATACAATAGGCCTCCAAGCATTGAGCTTAATCCAGCTAACGTCAGTCCAATCGAACTGGAAAGGCCAGCTGCGGTTCCACTAATGTCTGGAAACAAATTGACTACCCCAGCAAGTGCCGTCGGAGTCATTGCACCTGCCGCCGCCATCAGTAATGCCAACTGTAACAACGCGCTAAATACGCTCAAACCTAACCAGAGCTGTAAGGCAAAGCCTATCCATCCTGAAAAAAATAAAAAAAGTGAAAGACCATGCATAGATCGGTAAAGACCGACCCGCTCAACTAATCCATTGACACAGAAGGCTCCGAAAAGATAAGTCAGTGCCATCAAGCCCCAAATAGTTCCAAATCTAGATTCAGACATACCAAATAAATCGGAAAAAGCTATCGCTCCAACACCGAGAAAAGAAAAAAATGTGCACTGGAGGAAGCCATAGACTCCTGTATAACCCAAAAATCCCTTTGAAAATAGAAGCTTACGGTATGACTCGACTGGACTCGCCGATTCGCTCAATCCATAAGAAGTCGGTCGAGTCTCAGGAATTTTCAGCCAAGCCCACACCCAAATAGCAAGACCTACCACCGCCGTAATCAAAAATACTCCCTGGTAACCCAGCGCCTCACCCATCCAACCCCCAACTATAGGAGCAAATATAGGTGATACCCCCATCGCAGCCGAGATAGCACTAAATGCGCGCAGCACCTGTTTTTCGTCAAGTACATCTCGTGCTACTGCACGCGCCACCACGGTCCCAACGCTAACTCCTGCGGCCTGGACAAACCTGAGAACAATAATAAGCCAAAATTCAGATGCTAGTGCTAAGCATATACTCGCCCCAATAAAAACAAGAAATCCAGACAGCAACACGCGACGGCGACCGATGGTATCTGCCAGATAACCGCTGATTGGCTGCATCGCCGCCAAACCGAGCACATAGGCAGAGACACCAAACTGCAAAGATTGGGGTGAGACATCAAAGCTCCTATCTAATATAGGCAAAATTGGGACTATGACGGTTACGCCAAACGGGGACAAAGCGCAGATTACACTCAATAGAATCAATGACGGTCGAGAACTTTGCAAATCGAGTTTCCGGAGTAGTTAATAGAGTGTATCTCACCCCTAGCGGAGCTATTACGTACAATACGACCGATAGAAACAAGTCGCACGATGACCTAAACATAGTCACTGGAGCATAGCACTAGAAAATTAAAAAACTAAGACATCAAATTGGGGGTTGATTAAAACACTCTATTGGTATATCAATAGAACAAATAATTCTAAAACCATTTAGGATATCCACAAAATGAAAAAAACTATAAACACTTTCGTATCACTAGCGGTAGGTTTATCTGCAACGCTTCTTTCACCGCTATCAGTTTCACAAGCGAGCTTGGAGCTAGAAGAGACATTAGTTACCGCGCGTAAGAGAGAAGAATCCCTGCAGGAAGTTCCTGTTGCTATTACTGCTTTTAGTAGTGATGACATTTTGCAAAAAGACATGGTGAACCTTGAAGATGTGGGTAGTCTAACCCCTGGTTTTCAGTTTTTAAATCAAGGAAATCAGCAACCTGGTCGCTACAATACACAGCTTCAATTTAGAGGGCTGACAACAGCGCAGTTTTCACCCAGCTTTGCTACGGGCGCGCTCTTTATTGATGGTGTTTATGTGCTAAATGGCGGAACCTCTCTCACTTTAATGGATCTGGAGCGAGTGGAAGTTATAAAAGGTCCTCAGTCCGCCCACTTTGGTCGAAATACGTTTGGTGGAGCTGTCAATCTAATCACCCGCAACCCTGATATGTCCGAGTTCGGAGGTGAAATCAGACTAAGAACCACAAGCAGATCCAATACTGAGCTTAGCGCGATGATTGAAGGCCCATTGATTGAAGATAAGCTCTCCTTCAGCCTCAGTGCTCGTACTTATGACAAGGAAGGACACTACAAAGCATCTAGCGGAGTACGTACTGGTGATGAGGAAACATCCACGACTAGTGCGGTTTTGTTCTTAACCCCGACAGAAAATCTCGATATCAAACTACGATATTCAACTTCAGAAGATGACGATGGTCCGCCTACCCAGGCATATATATCGGGCGTTGCAAACGATAACTGTACTGGAACACCAGCCACTAACCCCTTAGCATCAAGGGGACCAATCAGATATATTTGTGGCAAAATTCCATACAATGCTAACCCAGTGACTATAGATGGAATCCCCACGAAATTAATTTCGTCTAATACGTCTATCGCTACTGACCTTCCTTGGGCATCTCAGGGAGCGACAGCGTTAGCATACCTAACTGATCCGTCTACCCAGGCCTCGCAGCTTTCGGGCCTACCTGAGGTTACGGAAGTTGGGATGAAGCGAGACACCGAACGACTTTCCCTAGCAGCAAACTGGGATATTATGGGTTCTGGTTATAATCTAAGCTTCGTATACGGCAAAAATGAACAGGATGCTAACTGGCTCAGAGATCTTGACAATACCGATCGACAGAATTGGTGGTCACGCGATCCGCAGATGATGGAAGATGAGAGCTGGGAGCTTCGTATATCAAGCCCCCAAGACCAACGCTTGAGATGGGGTCTCGGCTACAGTCACTATGAACAAGAGTTTTCCAGCAGTGGCGGAGGTGGAGATGCCTACGCGCTTTGCATCAGAACATTTGGTCCTGGAGGATCAGACAATTATGGAGCACCGGCCTTAGGTGGAGACTGCTTTTTTGGTTTCGGACCATTCACCAATAGCTTGATAAACTCTGATGAGTCTGAAGTGGACGGAGTGTTTTTCTCACTGGACTTCGATATCACTGATTCGATCACAGCAATTCTTGAAGGTCGCTGGGTGGATGACGAGTTAACAAAAGGCGGTGCGCTCACAAGAGATGGTGCTGCTAGTGGTGGTGACAAGTTGGTAGAAACGTTTGATGATTTCTTGCCTCGTGCCATCTTGCGCTGGACCCCAAGCGAAAATACTACTGTATACGCTAGCTACTCAGAGGGATTACTTGCGGGAGATTTTAATACTTTTTTCGCTCAAGCAACTCCTTATGAGAGAGAGCAGTATATCTCTGCAAATCCGAATATAGCTGAGCTTCTTCCCGAAGAAACACTGGAGGCCATGGAAATTGGCTGGAAGCAATCTTTCATGGACGGCCGTGGACAGATCAATCTGGCTTACTATCAGCAAGAATGGAAAGGCATCAAAGGTAGGTCAACCTACAGGGTAAACGAGACATGTAAAGAGATTGGAGCCAATTGCCCTGACGCATCTTACCTTGGCGGCGGAAAAGTGATTGAAATAGATGGTCAAGAAGAGCTTTTCTACAATACCCGTAACATTCTTGTACCTGGCGATGCAGAAATCGATGGCTTTGAAGTTGAGGTTTCTTTCTTGGCAACAGAAAACCTACTTTTCCAGGCGACAGGAAGCTGGATCGATTCAGAATACACAGATTATGAATACAACTTCGTTGCCGCACTTTTAAGCTATAGCCAAATGAAAGGTAACAAAACACCCAGACAAGCTGAAGAAACCTTCACTTTTTCTGGAACCTACAGCTTTGAGATAATGGGTATGGACGCATATGCAAGAGCCGACTGGTTCCATCAAGGAAAATCGTATGCTGACGAAGGCAACTTAGCCCACTTTGACCCATATGATCTAGTAAATCTAAGACTAGGTGTGAGTAATGACAATGTACTTGTCGAACTTTTTGTCGACAACGCATTCGATGAAGAAGCGTGGCAAACTGGGGCTCGCTGGACAGACTTCTCCAAGCCTGGAGAGTTCGGAAGTCTAGCAGGATTCCAAGGAATTGTGGCATCGCCACTGGACAAGCGAGAGTTTGGAGTAAGGATGAGCTTAAGGTTCTAATCTAAACATACTTCTTTTGCCCCCACGTCTTGTTCTAAAGATGCGGGGGCAAAACCTTCTGCTACCAGGGTATAACCCTCCCATCATAGTCATGAAATAAGCCGGTATTACTCATGTCTAAGCTATCTATCAAGGAAATAACTTTAGACACCGCTTGATCCACCTCAAGGGGCGCTGTACTCCCTCCCATATCCGTTTTTACCCAACCCGGATTAATTAAATGCACACTAATATCCTCCTCTGCCAAAATACTGGCGAGGTTCACCATGCCACGATTCAAAGCAGTTTTACTTGTGCTATACGCTAATAAACCCTGAGCGCCTTCAGCGAATGAACCTATCTGTGAAGTCATGTTAATGATTTGCTTCTTACTACCTAATTTAATATTGGGTAAGAAGCACTCGACCATTTTTACAGGTGAAATAGTGTTCACAAGCAGTATCTCTTGCCATAGATCGTAATCTAGTTGCCCAAAACTTTGTCTGAAATCGCCCTCTGCCGACGGTTTTGGTCCGAATACCCCGGCGTTGTTTATTAATGTATCAATGGGAATTTCCGCCAACTCTACTCCCAATCTATTTATGGCTTCAAAATCAGAAACATCTACTTCATGCACTGAAATATCTTTAAATTTATTTTCTAGATGGACTAGCTCCTTCGAATTAGATAGATCTCTGCAGAAAGCGTAAATTTGATCACCTGATTCGGCATACTGTCTTACAAATTCGTAGCCTAACCCGCGATTAGCGCCAGTGATAAGTCTAGTGGCCAATGCTAGTCCCCCTATTTTTCAATTTCATTCTGTTCGCTTATTTCCATATAAATTCCATTTGGATCAAACAAGGAAATACTTTTTAATTCAATTTTTTCATTAGTTTCCGCGCCTGGCACAACCCACGTAACCGGTTCTGTCACGATAGTTGCTCCTTCCCTGCGTGCCGCCTCGTAAACACCCATAACATTTTCTGTTTGCACGACCAGTATTGGCTCTCCCATTCGAACATGATCTCTGATCTCTGGTTTATGTCCACTGAAATTATGATCAAGATATTCCAAAAATCCTAGTCTCCCGGTGATAGCATCAGCGGAATCTAGAATGATCAGCTTAACCCTAGCCTTGTCTTCCGCCTTGGACGGCGGAAATCGATAATCAGCTTCAAGCTCATTGCTGTACCAAATTTTCCAGCCAAAGACTTTCTCATAAAACTTTGCCGAAGATTCAGCATCATGCACAATGAAGGTCGTTCTCTTTAAAAATTGTTTCGTCATTAAAATCTTCCATTAGAGTCAAATCAGTCATCCTAGGCTTTGGATTATACTGCGACAAGTGCTAGCCTTACTCCAAATATACTGGAATTTATATTTAAGCCACCTAAATACCTGCTCCCCAACCTGAGAAATATTCTTGAATAGAATTTTAAAATCTTATCCCAGCACCCGAAAACAATTTTACGCTATCTCCGTGTTATCACTTGCTTATGTAATTGCGATTTTGGATCGCCATATCCTGGTTCTAATGGTTCAACCAGTGCAGACTGATCTAGAAATTAACGATACGCAAATGGGCCTTTTAATCGGCATGGCCTTCGCTATCTTTTATACTTTTCTTGCAATACCTATCGGTTGGCTTGCCGATCAATACAACCGTAAAAAGTTGATCGCTCTTGGAATAGCACTATGGTCTAGCATGACTGCTTTATCTGGATTGGCATCCAATTACTATCAACTATTTTTAGCGAGAATCGGGGTTGGTGTGGGAGAGGCCACTCTAGTTCCAAGCGCTCTATCTATGATCGCTGATTACTTCCCTCCCAATACTCGAGGCCGAGCAATAGCCATTTTTCAAAGTGGAATCGCACTCGGATCTGGAATCGCACTAATTGTCGGCGGTCAACTAGTCTCCTACGCCGTTCAAGCCGGTGATCTGCATCTTCCTTTCATCGGCCAAGTCCGCCCATGGCAGCTCGTGTTTTATATATTGGGAATTCCGGGTCTAGTGGTAGCGCTAATTATGCTTACAGTAGAAGAACCTCCGAGACTTGATAGAACTAATTTAAATCAACGCAAATTACCTCTTTCAGATGCAATTAAATTTATTCAGACACATAAGAAATTCTTTTCACTGCATTTTCTAGGTATGTCCATAGTCACTATTCAAGGCTACGCTTTCATGAGCTGGGTTCCTTCTTTATTTATCAGGAAGTGGGATTGGAATATCGAAACGACCAGCCTCGTCTACGGGGGCATTATGCTAGCTGCTGGTCCCTTGGGGCTTTTCATTGGCGGCATGATCGCAGATCGGAAATTTACTGATGGCGAACTAGACGCACACATGCGGCTAGGCGTGTACTCATGCTTTATCATGTTACTGTTTGGAACTTCAATGTCTATGATGGAGAATCCCTACTTAGCAGCTGCCTGTTTGGCTCCCACCACAGTGGCAAGCATGTATCTGACCTCCGCAGGATCTGTCGCATTGGTCAACACTACCCCTAACCAATATAGAGCCCAGGTCAGCGCATGCTATTTATTCGTGATTAACGTCATAGGACTGACTTTAGGCCCGCTATCGGTTCCATTAATATCCGAGCAACTCCTTGATAATACGGATGCACTAGACGTCGGAATTTCGACGGTTATTTTTATAGGGGGCACATTCTCTTTGATTGTTTTAAGGCACAATCTTAGCTACTATTTTTCTATGGTGGCTAAAGAAATGTCAGCGCAAACAAAGGAAATCTGATAATGATTGATGCGGATACACACGTAATAGAATCAGAAACCACATGGGACTTTCTAGAAGGCAAAGACAAACTTTTTCGGCCTGATTTTATCAAAGGCGAAAGCCGATTTACTAGAGGATGGACTATCGGAGGGCACTTTGTTTGGGGAGATAGAGGCAACGATGATCTGCCGTGGTCCGTCCGAGAAATGACCGATCCAGACACTCGTATCAAATTTATGAATGATCTTGGTGTTGATGTCCAGATCATTTACCCCAGCGTTTTAGTCACACCATTTACGACTGATACAGCAATTCAGGTTGCTCTCTGCAGGGCATATAATCGATTTATGGCAAACGCTACCCGCCAGCATAGAAAAAGATTGCGATGGGCGGTCGCTGTACCGACCTTAAATATTGATGAGGCAATTGATGAAATTATCTATGGACACGCTAACGGTGCAAGTGCTGTCATGTTGAGAGGCATAGAGACTAACTGCAATATTTATGATGAATGCCTATTTCCCTTGTTTGAAAAGTCACAAGATCTTAACCTTGCGATATGTATCCATAGTGGAAACGGCAACAAAGAAATCGTCGATGCTCTTGGTGATGATTTTTATTCGGCGTTCGTTTTGCCAGTTGTCAGTGCATTTAATGGACTTTTAAACAAAAAAATTCCCAGCATCTTTCCCAAGCTCCGATGGGGCTTTATAGAAGCTGGTGCAATGTGGGTACCCATGCTAATCAGAGAAATGAATCGTCGCTTTGATAAGCTTGGCGGTGGAGAAATTTTGAGAGAAGACTCAGTTGTATCCGATCAAAACTTTTTTATAACAACTCGCACAGATAATGACCTTCCTTATATATTAAAATGGTCATCACCGCACAACCTTATAATAGGTACTGACTTTGGTCATGAGGATGTGCAGAGCGAAATAGATGCGCTGGAAAAATTAAGAACTAAGGAGTCTATTGGATCCGAAGTTATTGATAATATCCTCATTTCAAATCCGCGAAATCTTTACGCGATATAAAATTACTGGGTTCTAATTATTTTGCGAATTACTCGATCTTTATACGAGACTAAGTTTGGAACACATCACATTCGAGAGGCAGGCTCGGGAGTGACTCTAGTGATGTTACATCAAACCGCAGATTCATCACGAGAGTTTCTGAAGATCATTCCCGCACTGTCACAATCATACAGAGTCATTGCCATTGACACATTAGGTTATGGAGATTCTGGTCCTAGCACCACGGAATTAAATGTAGAAGGCTATAGTCATTCAAAAATTGCTTTGCTTAATGCAATGGGCATTGAAGATTTTTTTATTCTTGGAAATCATACAGGTGCGACGTTAGCGGTAGATCTCGCGTATAGAATAGGGAAACGGGCTCGAGGCGTCATAGCGAACGGTTTGGCATTGTGGAACGGAAAAGAAAAGAACAGGTTATGGGAATTACTATACAAACCGATCGAAATAGCAGAAGACGGATCGCACCTAATGGAGTTTTGGGAAAAAGCGAAATATTCTTCTGAACTTCCAAAAGAACTCATTCATCGCGGATGTATTGACTGTTTAAAAGCAGACGATTTTCTTGCAGCCTATCGAGCGATCTTCGATTATGACTTGAAGCCCGCATTGGCTAAGCTAGAATGTCCATTACTGGTAGTGACAGGCGAATACGACCCTATGAATCGTTATTCTGATGAAATCGCAAAACTAACTAACTTCGGTAGTTTTTGCACGGTGAAAGACGCTAAGTTTCACCTTGCCGATCTTCACACCGACAAATATTTGAACATCATTTTTGATTTTTTATCAAAATCTCTAAATAAACCGTGTGCTTAATTCTTCCAACTTTATCGCATTGGTATCGATTTTCGATAACTTCACGTATGCTCCCTGGCAAAATACTATCTCTTTAGCTATAGGAGAAATAATTGAACTCATTTGGTGAATTCAAATACGGCTGGCCGGTAGTGCTTGCTTCTGCCTTTGGTATCTCACTTGGCATGTCTCCACTTCCCTTCTATACCATCGGAGTCTTTGCGAAGCCATTAGCTGCAGAATTCGGATGGGGTATAGATCAAATTATGTTTGGATTGGTGCCGTTCTGTGTTGTTACCGTCGTAGGAGCTCCTTTAGCAGGCTACCTATCGGATCGATTCGGAGTTCGGCGAGTAGCACTCACCTCAATGATCCTATTCTCATTCGGAATGATGCTGTTCTCTCTGAATAACGGATCTACCACGATTTATCTTCTACTTTGGGGACTACTTGCCCTGCTAGGCGCGGGAACATTACCAATTACTTTTACAAAAGCCATCTCTCGTTGGTTTCAGCACAAAAGAGGCTTTGCATTAGGAATTGCTCTAGTGGGAACTGGGATCGGGGGAGCTGCAGCTAAAATATTCTCTGCCTATTTAATTGATGCATATGGATGGCGGATAGCTTACATGGGAGTGGGTTTGTTGCCTCTGGTAATCGCGTTTCCAATAGCTTGGTTCAATTTTCGAGATGTCGATGACCCCAAGGTAGAAGAACGAGCAAAAGGTTTGACGGAATTTACGATGGAGAAAGGAGGTACCATTGCGCAATACGGTTTTACTTTTAGGCAAGCGATTGCTGACTGGCGATTTTGGCTCTTGTGTATCGTGTTCCTCCCTCTTTCATTCGCCATTGGCGGACCGATACCAAACTTGGAAACGATGCTTGATTCAAAAGGCTTCCAACGATCAGATGCTATTATTTTAGCAAGTTTTTTGGGCTACTCTGTCTATGTTGGTCGAGCAGTCGCAGGCTATCTACTTGATCTGGTCTGGGCACCGGCCCTAGCCTGCGCCTTATTAATCATGC
This sequence comes from uncultured Halieaceae bacterium, assembly GCA_913051825.1. GTDB lineage: Bacteria > Pseudomonadota > Gammaproteobacteria > Pseudomonadales > Halieaceae > CABYJX01. The sequence goes on along the minus strand of CAJXCR010000009.1, from coordinate 21,681 downwards.
CAGCAATTTCAATGTACTTATTTGGAGCAGTCACACCAAGCTACACGCAAATGGTATTGGCAATCGTACTCCTTGGTATCGCTGCAGGTGTCGAATATGACCTTCTGGCTTACTTTGTTTCGAAATATTTTGGAATTAAAAGTTACGCTAGAATTTACGGGACCCTATATGCTATTTTTGGTCTTGGTGCTGGTTTCGGCCCTGCAGTTTTCGGATCGGTTTTCAAAAACGAGGGCAGTTATGATATTGCCCTTCAATATTCAATGTGGGCGTTCATCATTTGTTCTCTGGCACTACTTTTCTTGGGTCGCTATCGCGATGAAAGATTAAAATCCATGGTGTAAATCCGATTAAATGAAACCAAAACCTCTTCTGTCTCGAGTTAAATCTGACAACTTACCGGATGATATCCGTGCTGCGTGGGATAAGTCGATGTTACTTAGGGGCGATGGCACTTTTTTTGAAGTATTCGCGAAGCATCCCGAACTTTATCGATGGTATATAGAAGAATTTTATGGACAGGTTTTTCGATCAGGCAAAGTTAAAAATCGCTATAAGCAACTTTTACGACTGAAGCTTTCAACACTACACGGATGCAAATTTTGCAATCAAGGAAATCGAAGAGATGCTCTAGATTCTGGACTCTCTCCAGAACAGATAGAAAGCTTTGAAGATCCAAACCTTGATCTATTCACCAAAACTGACCTAGCAGTAATGGATTTAGCAGAACGCCTTTCGATGTCCAATCCGAATGGAATCCTTGATCCACCTCTCTACTCTAGGCTACAAGAACATTTTTGCGATGCTGAGATCATCGAACTAGGTTTCGTAGGATCTATTCTAACTGGTATCGCGAAATTTCTTTTCGCCTTCGACTTGGTGGAGAAAGAAGAATATTGCCCTTTCAAATAGAGCTACAACCGCCTCCGTGATCTCCTGCGACCATCAACCCGTTAAGAAAGGCATAAGAAAGCAGATTGCAAGTCATCTGTAGAACTCCCATCTCCGGTACACTATGGATCTGGATGCTTCAAGTCAGGATCATTATTACTTGGAATTCGATCAAATCTAAGCAACTTTTTAACCAGACGGGTCATAAAAGTTTCTTCCTTCAAGAAAAGCCATCTCGCCAAAATTGCTTGTAGTCTCACCTTCATCTCGATCTTAAATTGATGGAAGATGCTACGCTGGGTCATTTTTTTTCAAGCACTTTAGAGGTTCTCGAGATCACCGGCGGAGTCACTTTAAAGATTCGTCCTGGAAAACCTTTAAAGTGCGGCACCCCCTGTTCGAGGTCCAGAAATTCATCATCGTCAGAACACAAAACTGCATCGCTTGAAATAAATGCACCGGCGAGTTTTTCTTCTCCTCTCGTCTCGGGATACCACCATCCATGCGGAACTCGGACATGACCCTCTCTCATCGATTCTTGTACCGATATTTGCGCTGTAACTCTTCCTGAACTAGTCTCCAAGCACACCCAATCATCTTCACTAACATCTTCCCGCTTTGCATCAATTGGATGCAAAAATAGCTTGGGTACTGGACAACGATCTCTAAGAACCCGGATATTACGCTGGCCTGTTTGAAAGAAAGGATCTTCACGAACACCAGTGAACACGGTGTAAGGATACTCTTTTGTGGGCCTAGGACCTTCTCGGTAGTAAGGTAAAGGATCAAAATCTAAGTCAGCAAGAATAGTAGAGTAAAGCTCTACTTTTCCGGATGGAGTCGCAAATCCATTCTTACGGTATTTGCGAAACTTTGGTGGAGGCAATTCCATGTACCTTTGTTTCTCGAAGTCTGAAAAAGTTCGCTTTGAACGGGACAAGCGATAATCAAGCATCTCTTCTATAGTATCCCAAGAAAAATATTCTTCTAATCCCATACGTCTACCTAGATCAGTCCAAAACTGAAAAGTACTCGAAGCCTGCTCCGGCGGCTCGACAATCTTCTGCGACAGCATCAACCTATTGCTCCAACTCCATGTGTCCGCCACATGATTTCGTTCAGTAAAAACATCCCCAGGTAGAACATAGTCAGCCAACATTGCTGTCGGTGTCATAAAAATCTCATGCGCCACTATCAGATCCTGATTCATCAAGCCTTGCATAATTTGATGCTGGTTGGCATAACTCATCAATGTATTGTTGCCTAGCGTTATGAGTGCTTTTACTGGATAGGGATTTGCAGTCGCCATTGCCCTGAATACATTGGTTGGGTTGGCCATATGACAACCCATGACTAAATCAGCATAGGGATAGCCCCAAACCTTGTCAGTGGATTCTTTGAGCATTTCAGCAACACGATAGGTAAATACTGGATGATCCTTATAACCTAATTGTTTACTTTTCTGTTCTTCTGACAACATTTCATGCAATGCAAGCTCGCTCTCTGGAATATAACTTTGGCTAAAGCCACTTAATAGCTCACCTCCAACCACATCAAGATTACCTGTGACCGCTCGAAGAATTGAATGGAGACGAATTGCTGAGGTTGATGAAATTTGCTGGTCAGTAATTGGAGTCCACGGTATCACGGCACCATCAGAACTGGCGTAGGCGCGCGCAGCCTGAGCGATGAGAGAACGATCAACTCCAGTAATTTGCTCGACGCGCTCTAAAGGGTATTCGTTAACGCGCTGAGAAAGCTCATCAAACCCAAGGCACCAGCGAGAGACAAAATCAGCATCATAGAGCTGCTCATTAATAATCACATTTAGCCAGCCAAGGCACATGGCTGCATCAGTTCCAGCTCTCAGCCGCAAATGAAGGTCAGCGTTCTGCGCCTGATCTGAAACTCTTGGATCTAGGACGATGATTTTTGCTCCACGAGCCCTTGCGGATTTTATGGCGTTATAAATAGGTGTCCATGAGTGCTTCCTAGGGTTGTGTCCAAAAAGGACGATACAGTTGGTATTACCGAAATCTGGCATTGGAAACCAACCGTAGGTTAGACGATTGACCGCGGCAGTATTACCAGCACACAAAGCGACACCACTTATCCAATTAGGCGCGCCTATCAGATTCATGAAGCGACGGTCCATGCTATGTGTTGTTTGGGTATTCCAGCCCGAAGTAGAAACAGCAATCCCTTCAGCACCGTAACGATCAATGACTGCCTTAAGTCGTTCGGCGATTTCATTCATTGCTTGCTTATAGGAAATTTCCTCCCAGCAGTCTTCTCCCCTTTCTCCTACTCGTTTTAGAGGCACGCGCAAACGATCTACATGATTATGAATATGAGGCGCGGCAGTGCCTTTATAACAAATATTTTTGGATAAAAGAGGATTATCGTGAGCCATTATGCGACTTACATGACCGTCTTTTTCTATACCTCTCAACTGACAGCCAATATCACATATAGTACAAACTGAATACTTTGACCGCACTTTTGTTGTCATTTTAATCGTGCCTGATATCCAATTAATCAATTATCATATGAGATAATCGTGTGGGTTGTATGCTCTTTTTTTTTGCCCTCTTATGATGCTCTTTGCATAAATTGTGCGGTAATTTTTGCGATAGACTTTGCACCAAGCTCAAACGCTGGAGCAGTTATCTCGGGAAGCTCTTCTAGCAAGCCTCCTGAAACCAAGCCCGCGGCGCGAAGTGTGCCATCGCGGAGCGATGAGTTAGTGGCAATAATTTTTGTAGGATGTGTCAACTGGGAAAATTTCTTCTCTCCCACGTAAGAAGTCGCTGCATGAAATCCATGATTGACACGCTCCCCAGCACTAATAAAATCTAAATATAAATCAAGTGCCCGTTCATAAGGTATTACACCCATTCGCTCTAATACCTGAGTTTCCCAAAGCTGAGACAATTTTTCCCTGTTATTCGCATAATCTGGTGGTGTTGTTAACGTAGTCTTTAGTGTAATTCGCTGATCCTCGGAAAATAAAGGGACATCTATAAGAATCAGCCCCGCAACTAGGTCTGGATATTTCAGCGCCATTTCTACCGCCACTAATGCCCCTGAGTGAAAACCTAAAAGATATTTAGGTGGTTCATCTGCCTGATTCAAACAAACATTCAGACGTTCTACATAATTCTCAATAGTAGGATCACTAGATAAAAAATCTGATTGGCCATATCCTGGGAGGTCGGGGCACAATACCTCACACTCCATCTGCTTAGCAAAAGTATCGAAGAAGATTCCCGTATAGGGAACTGGAGGAAAGCAAATCAAAGTCGGTCGCTCATCGAGTAACGAGGACCAACAACGCACATGCGTTTTCGTGTCTTTTGAAGAAAGATACGTTCTTGTTAAACGGTTCATCTCAAACTAACTCGCGATGCTCTTCCATTCCTAGCGAATAGTTCCTAAGAATAGCACGAGACAGCAGCAAAATGGGCAGGCCGTATATCAAAGGAACCAGCGCTAATGAGTAACGAATATTCTCCTCTCCAAAAATATTATCCGTGAAAAAAGCTACCGAAGTTGGTCCCAACAGCAGCCCCGCAAGACTTATACACATATAATAAAAAGCTACAATCTGTGCCCTAATATGACCTGGAGAAATGCTTAGAAGTGCATTAACTCCCATCGCAGAAGTAACACCAATACCCATGGTGTTTAAAGCAAATACGCCTATCGAGACATACGGATTAGGCATTAAAGGCGCAAGCACACCTGTTACAACTATTACCAAAACTCCCATCAACGCAATACGCAACGGCGCGTCACTCTTGCCTGCTGCCAACCATCGATCAGATATCCAGCCGGCAGATAGCACAGCAGCAGGACCAAATAAAATCATGATAAAACCATTTATCGTCGCATAATATGCTGGATCCCAACCCCAGGTGCGACTGAACAACACTGCACACCAACCATGACTGTAAGCAACAAGCACCATGAAAGAAAATGCGCTTACAAAGGATCCATAGAGACGCCAACGAAGCGAAACATAACGAATCATATCCCAAATATTGTTCTCTGTTAGCACGCTCGTCACCTGAGCCCTTGGAGGCTCACGCAAGAACATAAAGACTAATGCTAGTAGTAATCCAGGAAGACCCACGACAATGAATGTGGCCTGCCAAGGAGCTAATGGGCCTAACAGTGGAAAGATAATATCCCCACCCGTTTTTGCCCAGGTAAGTACAGCAGCTCCAAGCAATGATGCCAATCCAGCACCCAACGAAAGTGCAGTGGTATAAACTGCAATCGGACGGGATCTTTTCTCACGAGGAAAACTGTCTGATATTATCGACATTGCGCAGGGACTGAGCGTAGCTTCTCCAACTCCAATACTCATTCTGGCTATAAACAGATGTATAAAGCTTTTCGCCAGACCCGAGGCAGCAGTCGCTATGGACCACAAACCAATACCTACCGCGACAATACGCACTCTATTTCGTCTATCAGCAAGCCAACCCAATGGCAATCCCATCGTGGCATAAAAGATCGCAAAAGCTGGTCCCAACAAGAGTCCGATCTGCGTATCAGTTAAACCGAGGTCCGCTTTTATAGGTTCAATCAATAACCCCAAGATCCACCGATCGATAAAAGAAAAAAGATAGGCAATCGTTAGAAAAGCAACCGTAATCCAGCCAGAAGTCGCAGAAAATGATCGAGATGCCGTCATTTGACTTGCCTCATTGATCACTCTCCTGATTAGGATGATGGGTAATGAAATAGATTACAATTAAATTGCCATCGGGATCTTGAATCCCTACCTGTCGCCCCTCTCGTCCGTCTGGAGTCAAAAGTTGCTCTTCAGGAAAAACGTGACAGCTGTAATTTTCAGCACGGGTGATGGTTCCATCAAAATCGGGAACTTCGATCACAATGGCACTTCGAATAGGTTGCTGCAAGGGATCCAATTCACCATCAATTTCCGTCAAAGCCATTACACGAGCTTGATCTGGATAACTTAGCATTGCAAAACGAAGCCTTCGCTCACGAGAAATGTTAAACACAATATAGCTATAGGAGTCAGGTTCTGATTCTTTTACAAAATCAAGATCCATCCCCAAGACATCCGTATAAAACTCTACGGAACGATCTAGATTCGAGACAACAAAATTGCCTCGCTGAAATCGATTAGCCACAGTAAAAACCTCTTAAACGAATTGATTTAACTCAACAAAATACCCGTTGGGATCAAAAAAACTAGAACCCAGCACCCTGAAAACACCACCATCTGGTTTAGGATATTCACTAATATGAGGATCACTTACCATCTCTATACCCGGAACTTCTTTCAATAGAGGATAGACCGCTTCTACATCATCATGATGTAAAACATATACTGACTCACCGACTTGCACCCTATTAGGATTTGGACGTGGCGGTGCCGCTGGAAGCGGCGGATCGATATACTGCAAAATACCTAGCATTCCAATAAATTCATCCTTACATTTGAGAAGAACCAATCGAGTTTTAGAATCTGGCTCTCCAGCTGGGAGACCTTGGCCAGAAACGATAATTTCCTCGTCATAGTGCACTTGCATCCCAAGAATATCTCTATAGATAGTCAAAGCAGATTCAATCTCATTGACCATCATTGTGGTTCGTCTAATTACGACTGGCACATCGCTCATCTATTCACCTTTGTCTTATAGTTATGTCATTAATACTTTATCGCTCATCGCGCTCTATGTGCAAGTCTCAAGAGGGGGAAAGTAAGTCAATTCTCATGCCGGCCGGCGAATATAAAGTCCAACATTCACCCGAGCCTGAAAGAGTTTCAATCTTACCACATTGAAATATGCTTAAGCCCATCGAATTCGCTCTAGATGCTAACAACGCTGCTTCCTCGGTCTGATAACAGACCTGATGTAATCCCGAGTTGGGTAATTTGGAGAAAGGGAAAAGCGTCTTGCCTTGAACACCAACATACTCCACGAGCTCAAGTTGAGCACTTTCCTTACCCTGACGCCCCCAAATACTCACATCAAGACCAGAGCCTGATGGCAAGCCAATCATTTTTTCAATTTCTTCACCCTGAAGAAAATTATCTGTCAGCATTTCCAATCCCAGAATCTCGCGATAAAATTTCTTTTCTTGCGCAACATCCTTAACTACGCTGACGATCGGGCCTATACTGCCAAAACCCAGTTGGTTAAAAGACAAGTTTTTATCTGGAAGTTCAAGTAAAACGAGATTTATTGCATCATGGATTTCAAGATGAATTTCTCGAAAGCGGGTGCCGTCAGGAGCAACCACCTCACTATGAGTGGCACTTCGAAAATTATAGCCTCGTGCTTGCAAAGCAATAATTCGTTTCTCGATATCCGTAACATAAATATCAATGTTTTTAATACACGAATCGGTCACTGCCGCCTCTTTCCTGACAGATGGACCGGGATGGTGCATTTCAACAAGATGCAACTTTCCAAAAGTATCGTCCATCTTTCCTAGAACAACCTGACGGGAAAAAGATGAGCTTTGAAGGTTCCACTGCCTGCCTAAACCAATATCATCTCCGATAAATTTCTTGAGAACTTTAAAACCAATCGCGTCTACCCATAGCGCAAGAGCAGCATCCAGATCAGCAACTCCTATCATTATCGAATTCCACTGACTCAACATGTTTTATTACTCCAACTTAATTTTACCGAACTAGTACCGTCGGTGTCATAATATAGCCTGATATATTATTGCTAATGAGGTAGTACATGAAACCACATACTTTATGGCGTGGACACATTCATTACACTAGTCGCAAAGCAGGACGTGAAGGTCTAGAACGAGGAAGAGAGTATTTCACGATCAGCTTACACGAAGATGGCAGGCGAACACTTCGTGCACACTGTGAAATCGATGATGCTCCCAATGTTATGCGGGATGTAGTCCTAACACTAGATAAAAACTGGATCACACGGGATGCCTATGTCCGTCTATGTGTCGGCGATACGACCTTCGGTAGTAGTTGGTTTAGATTCGAAGATACTTACGCTGAATGCGAAGGCATACTCCATGAAAGAGGCAGGATTAGCGAACGCATTGAATACGAAAAACCACCCGTCATCTTCGGTGCTCATCCTATTCAAGGAGACGCCTGGCATCTGAGTTGCATAGATCGATCTGCTGGTCCAGCGGTACACACCCTAGACAAATTTCTAATGAGCTCTTTGGACCATCGAGGAGCTACTGGTCCTTCGCTCGTGTGGCATCCTCCAGGACTAAAAATCGAATTTGTGGGATGTGAACAAATTACGGTAGGTGCTGGAGTCTTTGATGCTTTACATTTTTGCTATGGAGACCGAGGTAGCGATCGAGAAGGTTCTAACGAATCTGGAGAGCATCCTCCGTATGAAGTCTGGACAACAGCCGATGGCAATTTTATCCTTCTCAAAGCACATGTTTCAGGATACATGATGACACATTATGAATTAAGCACATTAGAATGCGCTCCAACAGAACAAGCCAACGCATGAGATACGTAATTAAAGAAGCAGTACTACCTATCATAGCGTTAATTCTGCCAGCTCTCACAATGGCTCAAGGACAAGACAGTAGCACTTGGGCTCGTGACCAACAAGTTATCGCCACAATGCTAACTGGGATTTATAGCAACGCCAACCAAGCCTATTTTGATAAACGTGGAAAGATTAAAAATCCCCATGCCCGACGTGATGTCTCGATAACTTCAGATAAATCAGCAAATCACTTTTTAGTTAAAACTATCGCGTCTAATGACGAAAAAAAAGAAATTACACAAAAATGGCAGCTCTTTACTGACAATAGCCGCGGGATGGTTGGTATGCGAGTCATTCTAGATAGTGATAACAATGCTTGTCCACTGTTCTGGAGACGAGAGGCAGCACAATTCCGGGCTACTATCTCGGAAGACTGCTCGCAGGAAGAAAACGCTCCCGTCTCATTAACACTCTCTAAACAACAACTTTGGTGGGATACAACTGCTAACACCGCTAATAACTTCAAATTACATCGGGCAAGATCATTCACTTGCTATGCTGACATCCCAGGAGTGGGTGGCGGCAGAGATGAGCCTTATAAACGCTACGATGGGCTTACCTTGCATGACCAGGGTGATGAGGCTTGGTTTAACACTAAAGAAAATCGTACGCTAGGCGTGCGGCTTTTTCTTGTCGACTGGCCTATTAATAACTACACAGGTTACTTTACTCGAGATTCGCTTGTTATCTACATTATGGAAAAAATGAGCACGGGCACGATTAAAGAGCATGGCTATGCATTTACAGTACCAGAAGCCAATCGTGTGGGAATCAATCTAAAATGGATGCTAGCCAGCTGTTTTATGGTCTCAGGTCAAAAAGACACTCCAAGCATGTAAGCTTTTTTAGAAGGTCTAAAAAAATAAAAACAGGATCCAGCCAGATGCCATCTACTAGCGAACTTACTACGGAAATCCTGTCGATAGATTTTGATACCTGGCAACTGCCTGGGATAGAACTGCATCAATTAATGGATAAACTTCGTACACAAGCACCGGTGGTGCCAGTTACCTTTTTAGGCGAGAAAGTCTGGCTAATCACCGATCATGCCCATGTGGCAGCTGGGTTTAGAGACAACAATCTTTTCCCACCTCATATCCCCTATAAAATCGGCATTGAGCCGGTTATTGGCGAAACATTTCAAAGCATGACGGGAGATCGACACCGCATATTTCGCAGACTAGCCACCCCTACGTTTAGACCTCGCTCAGTGGAACAGATGGACAGCAAAATACTAACCAGCGTAGCTAATGAACTAATTGATACCTTTATTAGTAAAGGTGAAGTTGATCTTGTTTCAGCGTTTACCGAACGCTACCCCTTTGCTGTGATCGCTCGCCTATTGGGAATTCCAAAGGAAGAAGAGGAACAATTCCATCGTTGGGCAATGGCCATTTTGCGATTTCGCTCTGACCCGGAAAAAGCAATGACCTGTCGCGATGAACTGTGGAACTATCTAGACCCTGTTATAGCAGATCGCAGAAGACATCCAAAAGAAGATGTCATCAGCCAACTGATACACGACGAGCTTGATGGCATTCAGATGACTGATGAACAGATAAAATCTCATATTGGCATCATGTTTACCGCCGGATCCTCCACCACCCACGATTCTCTCGGCAATATTATTTATGCTCTTCTGGTAAATAGTGACAACTGGCAACAGGTAAAGAAAAACCCCGAACTGAGATCACTATCCATAGAAGAAACTCTTCGCTGGGAACCTGCGGTATCCATATTACCCAGAATGTCTCGCTCTCAAGAGGATATCGAGTTTGGCGGTGTAATAATTAAGCCGAATACTTTCGTACTATTTGGTATTTGTGCTGCTAACCATGATTCTTCGGTCTTTAGTGATCCTCACGAATATCAGATAGGTCGCAACGTTGAAAATATGATGACTTTTGGACCAGGACCAAGGATGTGTCCAGGAATGCATCTAGCTAGAAAAGAGTTAGCTGTGACTCTCGATTTATTAATAGAAAGACTACCCAATTTGCGATTAGTCGACCATGAAGGCTCTAAACCCTGCGGCACAATATTCCGCAGTCCTCAGCGGCTACTCTGCAATTTCTAAAAATGCGAAAAGATTAAGACTTGCCAGTTTTTACTCTTAAAACTGAAATTAATTTTGTTAAGGAAATAACGACCAGCAAGAAAAAAAACATGCCTCTGGTTAAGGCTTATTTAATGAGTCAAGAAAAATGCTTATGGTACGGGAGCTAACACTTGCAGATTTGCACCGGATGGAAACTCAAGTAACCCGCTATAACCACTCAATCCAGAACACTGAGATTCTTTTGGAAATTCTGACCAATCATACTCCCCAGCCAAAGTATCTGCACTAACACTAACCAACTCAATTCCTCCAGATACATTAGAGATTTCTACTTCGGATGCGTACTCATCAAATTCAAAACCAAAGGGACCCGACATTTTCATCATCATGATTGGATAACGTGTCTGAGGATCATCGCCCCTATATTTAGCCAATATATCGATTTTAAACGGAAAGGGGCCAACAAGCCGATTTTTAAAATTAGAATTTACGAAATCATTTGTCTCTTCGAGGTCTTGAACACCCATTACCATAATGAAAGTGCCTCCAACAGGATTAACAGCAGGTTTTGGCTTGAGCAAAGATAATTCTGGTTCTTTCATATGGGTGAAGTACAAAACCTCTCCCGAGGGACCAAGCACCTGCGCCGCTAGAATATTTTCAGCGGGGGTGAGATAGGCTGGAGGACCAATCAATCGAAAGAGATTTTCGTCAAGCTCAGTAATCAGCATTTCTGGATCTCTGACTAAGATTTCCACTGCATTCCAGCCAGGCTTCTGCATCGGTTGATAAGCAGCGTCCGACCCTGTAAGAAAACGCAGTACGACCTGCGGTTCATCTACAGGTGGACGCAGTGTCAGATAAGAACGATTAGTAAAATTCTCATCACCCATTTGATGAGCGCATTCAGCACCAATAATGCCTCGTTCAACAACTTGATAACCAAGCTGCTCCGTATAAGTTGCTTCTGTAACATTCAGATCTGCCACAAGTATAGTAATCATAAGTAACGAATGGAGGATCATGAATATTTAGATAAATTTTGTCGCGCCAAGGAACGCTACAGAGCCGATACCCATCCAATATACATATGCCATCATCCTAGCCCCTCGCAAGGAGTGTTCCAACTTACTTTCCACTTCAACATTTGGACCTGCCGCAAGGATACGAAACATATCTGTCCATTCACGCATGACAAATCTCAACTTCAATCCTATTACTAATAAAAGAGAATAAATTAATATCTTAAGGGAATACCATTTTTGCATGTCTCCCGCATTGAATGGTCCATGGCCAAAAAGTGAGCTTATCGAGGAAATCAAAAGTATCGGTATTACGACAAATCTGACTCGCTCATCCCATATAGTCAATCGAATACCGCGATCAGTTTCTCTGTATATAAAAGCCGACCAGCATAAAGAGAGCCAACCAGCAAAGAAAAGCCACATCACCACAAGCGCATCACCACCATAGGGCTGCACCCCCCAAAAATGTCCCATATGCAGGCCTAATGGAAGCAAAAGGACAATGCCAGTTCGCGCCAAGATATCAATCCGATATGTAGCTTCCATATGACGACGTCTCTCATCCATACTTAACTTGCGGTTGATAACATTATAGGAAGTCTGAAACACCCCCCATTCGCCACCTAACCAATAAACCATAGCTATAATATGCGCCCAACGCAGCACAGCCAGTTCAGTAATTCCCATTAACGCCTCTCCAAGATTTAACTAAAAAGTGTAATAAAAACTTTTTCTATACTAACCGATCAAGTGCACTCCAAGTGCACCATTAACGAACAAACCAATCCAAATACACCAAACATAACGCCGACACCTAGACATAGAATCCATCATTGTTTGATCCGAAGTTTGGTCTGGACCTTCACTAACCATTTTGGCATAGGCTGGGAAGAATGGCGTAAGCTCATTTCTGACCATTAACCCGCACCATACCATTAAGGCAAATATCGACAATTTCCATCCCAACCATTCGGCAGAAGTATTAATTAAACTGAGTCCGTACACCAATCCTATTATTACAACCAATCGACGAAGCCACCGATCGAGCAATGGCAACCAACCGGGAGATTTTGTCCAGTAATGCTGAATTAATACAAGCGAGAACCAGAAAACACCTAATATCCAACATCCAACTACTATGTCGAAAGAAAATGATGCATAACCTAGCAATCCAGCCATATGCACCCCAAGGGGAAGCATCATAGGCATCGCCAACCTTGGTCCAAGATCGCAAGCTAGCAATATAGATAAGGCGGTTTGACGTGCTTCGGAAGAAAGATCAGTTCTAACAACCTGACGACTTGCCAGAAAAGTACCAAGATCACCACCTAACCAATATACGAAGCCAAGTAGATGCAGATATTTTAAGATAATAAAAGTCATCTCAGTCGACTAAGAGTTCCATCAATTCATAGTGAGTTTGCATATAACCCGCTGCTCCAGCTCGAAGAAGAATATAATCATCATCTGCTGTACACCATACGTCATAAGGAGGATGTTCCTCAGGGAGATTACCTGCGGTACCTGAGACCTGAAAATGTCTTGCCTGAAACGTCCCTGCACCAACACTAATGCTCTCCTCCCCTACATACCCCAAGGAAAAAGCTGTTACAAAAAACATTGGTCCGGTAGCTCCACGATGATCCGGTGATGTAAGGAACAAATTCTCAAAGTCTTGTGTTCCAGGTCCGCGTGACAGATCGTAAAGCTTCATTAAAAGCGCATCTCCTACTATAGGATGTGCCTGTAACCAAGGTACTTTTTTAGGTGTTTGTAATTTTTGAGATATCCGACCATCTCGCCGGTTATAAGTCTCACACTCTGCCATACCCTCACCAAATCGCATCCATCCACTGCCCTCAAACACACCTCCAACAGTAAGGCGAACAGAGCAATCGATAGGACTTGAATCGTCATGATCAAGACTCAAACAAACATCTCTGATCACAGGCGGAGAATCATCAATTTCACAGTGCGCAAGTAGCACATCTGTACCATCTACTTGCTGAGTTAGCGTGAAAAATTCTCTTCCTCGCTCCTGGTTTAAACGTTCTGGTTTCTTGCTAGTGTAAAGTATAGTACCTCGAATATTTCGATGCTTTGACAAAACTTTGGCCCCTAACGTCAGATCCTGAGAGATTGTATTAATGATATACTAATAGTTCAAATATGTTGGTCTTTATGAATGAAAGATTTAATGGCGACAATGACCTCCGACGTACTTCTAGGGTGATAGAAATGGAAACAAGCGATAAAACAGCACGTGAAATTTATCTGGCACTAAAGAACAATCCATCAAGGGCGCGCTTTGGATTCGGTGAAAAAGCTATCCTCGTTAATGTTGACCCTCAAAAAGCATACACTCGCACCGATCTTTTCAAGACCGCATATGAGACTGATCCCAGGCAAATGGAATATGTAAACTCCCTAGCTAAAATATTTCGCTCTATGCAATGGCCAGTCGTCTGGACTCATGTCGCCTACATGGAATCTGGCGAAGACTGCGGTATCTGGGGAACTCGCACGAATACACAAGATTCTCTGCAAAACATAAAGTTCAATTCAGAGCGAAGTGAATTCGACGATCGCCTTGAAATTGATCGTCAGAAAGATGTCATTTATTGCAAAAAAATGCCGTCCGCTTTTTTTGAAACACCACTCCAATCTCTATGTGTTTGGCACAAAATAGATACAATAGTAATTACTGGAGGCTCGACTTCAGGATGCATACGAGCAACCGCAGTAGATTCACTTTCGCGAGGCTATCGCACTATAGTTCCAGAGGAATGCGTTGCAGATAAACACGAAAGTTATCATTTTGCGAATCTAACTGATCTAGCAATCAAGTATGCTGACGTAGTGGAAGTTCAAGATATCTTCGAGTGGCTAGAAGAAAAGAGTGTGGACTGATCAATGCTTGAGGATCTAGAACTTTACGACTATTGGCCATATCACCACCGTCCTAAAATTACTTGGCCAAACAATGCGCGTCTAGCTTTCTGGGTGGCTCCGAATATAGAGTTCTATGAACTAGATCCGCCTTTAAATCCGTCACGAAAAGCTTGGCCACAGCCTTATCCAGCGACACAGGGTTATTCAATACGCGATTATGGAAATAGGGTGGGTCACGTGAGACAAATGCGTATATTGGATAAATATGGGGTTCGCGGATCGATTTCTCTTTCTACCGCATTATGCGAGCATCATCCTGAAATCATCCAGATGTGCCTAGAGCGTGAGTGGGAATTCTTCAGCCATGGTATCTATAACACTCGTTATACCTATGGTATGTCAGAAACTCAGGAACGAGAAATGATCGACGATGCGGTAAATACCATAGAAAAATATACCGGGCGTAAACCTTCCGGGTATCTAGCACCGGCGCTTTCACACTCTGAACTTACCATGGACCTTTTTGCTGAGGCCGGAGGCATCTATACATGCGATCTCTTTCACGATGACCAACCGACGCCGGTCAAGGTAAGATCGGGAAAGCAATTTATATCCATACCTTATTCTCTAGAGATGAATGACACCATTGCTTATGTCGTTAATAAGATAGAGCCAAGGCGCTATGGACAAATAATTAAGGAAAACTTTGACCGCCTATATCAAGAAGGAGCTGATAGCGGAACGGTGATGTGTATTCCAACACACAATTATCAAGTAAGTTGCCCCCATCGACTTAAGGCCTTTGAAGAAGCATTGGATTACATCACAGGTCACAGTGACGTTTGGGTTACAACAGGTCGGGAGATTGCTGAATATTTTATAGATAACTATTATGAAATATCGGCTGACGATATAAACAGTAAACAAGGTACATTATGAGCCTAGATAATGAACATCTCGAATATCCAAAAAAACGTTACGGGATGGATCATGATCGATACGAATGGTCAATCTTGCAAGAACGTCCCTCAATAACGTGGCCTTCACATAAAAAATTAGCGATCTGGATCAACGTATGCCTGGAATTCTTCCCGCTAAATCAGAGCGGAACACCATTCCCTCCACCTGGAGGAATGACTATGCCCTATCCAGATCTCAGGCATTTCAGCCTGCGTGATTATGGAAATCGAGTGGGAATTTATCGAATTCTCAAGGCATTGGATGCAGTTAACGCGAAGGCAACATTTTCAATAAACGGCCAGCTCACCGAACGTGCACCCTATCTAATGGATATATTGAAAGAACGAGGCGATGAAATTATCGCCTATGGATGGAATATGGACTCAATACACCATAGTGGCATGTCTTTAGACGAAGAAAAGGCTCTCATCGAACGGACAATTGATAAGTTAAGTAAATACAGCAATAAAAAAATACTAGGATGGCTTAGTCCCTCTCGAAATGAAAGTAAATACACACCAGAACTTCTAGCATCAGCAGGATTGAGTTACTTTTGTGACTGGGTTAATGATGACATGCCTTATCTTTTCCATACCGACAATGGGGAATTATGGGCAATGCCACTATCAAACGAACTTGATGATGCCTTTATAATGATGAACAACCTTCACTCTGAACAGTCCTATCTAGATCAAATCTGCGACGCCGCGGACTTCCTGCTTAATGAAGCTCAGACTGAAGGCGGACGAATACTAGCACTGAATATCCACCCATGGATGTCTGGACAACCCCATCGCATTAACAAGCTGGAGGCTGTCCTCCATTATATAAAAACACTACCCGACGTCATGTTTGCTAATGGCACTGACATTGTAAATATTGTTTCCAACTAAATTAAAACTAGTGAAGTTATTTTCGTCTTTGGGCTTGGCACCAAAAATAATTTGACATAGCATTGCGTCTATAAAGGATAGTATTTATGACTAGCAGCTCTACTCTATTTAGTCGTCCAGGTTTACCAAGGCTAGATCAAAGCCTGGCCACACCGCTATATCACCAACTCTACACAATACTCAAATCAATGATTGTTGATGGTTCTTTAATTTTTGGTGAGGCAATCCCTACTGAAGCTGAATTAGCAGAGAATTTCGGGGTATCGCGCATCACTGCAAAGCGAGCAATGGATGAGTTGGCGGTAGAAGACCTTGTTGAACGCCGGCGTGGCAGGGGTACACACGTCAAATATCAGTATGAACCGGGAGCAGTTAGAGCACCACTTACTGGCATGCTCCAAGAAATCGAAACCATGGCGCTCAATTCTAATGCAATCATTCTCGAATGCATGATGACTTCACCTCCAGCATCCATCGCTAGAGAATTCGATCTTGCAGAAAACGAACTCGCTCTTCGTCTCGTCCGGGTTAGAATAAGAGACGGCCTGCGCTTTGGCTACTATGTTAGTTGGACAACCGGCGTAAAAATGCCTGTGGATAGTTCGGTCTTCGAGACAACCCCTAGGTTGAGCTATTTTAGAGACAACGGCATTCGGGTAACGCACGTAACACAAACTTTAAGTGCCACCGCGGCTTCTGCAGATGCCGCTAGCGCTTTAGATATTTCTATTGGAAGCCCCCTACTGAGCCTAACGCGCCACTCCTACGATAAAAACGGGAATAAGGAGGAGCTGCGAGATTATATGCATGTCTTATATAACCCTATGCATTTTCAATACAAGATGGATCTCGAAGTATAAAACTCTTAGTCTTCCTTAGGAAGCACGCCTAGTTCTTTTAAATGCTGTATAGCTACCCGCTGTGTCGACAAGAAATGATCACGATTTGGCGCATTTAAAGCCTCCTTGTCGAACAATGAATTGCGCGGGTAAATCGTTTTAGAGTAAGTTGAAGAAAATAGGTCCAACCTTTGACGAGCCAACATATTAGTCATGGCAGGCTTAGCTCTGACTCTTCGCTGAGCAGAGATGTCTATCTCAGCATTACCACACATCGACTCTCCTGATCCTGCTTCCGCTAAAACACGACCCTTGTAGTCTACTACTTGGGAATGACCGTCTGTAGATTCCGCTGGAAATGGTATATCGCCAATCCCTGCGCTATTAGAAGATACGATATAAACCATATTTTCATAAGCTCTAGCTTGCTTAGCGACATTCTTTGGTGTCATAAGCGGGCTACCCACTTCACTAGAAGAATGGCAAATCACCTCAGCCCCCTTCAAAGCTAGAGCTCTGGCGATTTCGGGATACAAGATTTCTTCCGAAGCAATACAAGCTAATCGACCGAGTGGTGTGTCTGCGACAGGAAATAGTGCATCTTCACCATACACATCTAAATAATTACTTAGCAGATCATGAGGAGTTGGAGCAAACATTGAAATTAGTCTGCGATAACGAAGAATAACGTCTCCTTTATCATCGATAATAAAACTAGTTTGAAAGTAAAGCTCGGGAAAGTTTGAATCTGTTTCATAAAGATTTCCTGAAAGGTAGATACCCGCTTTTTCAGCAATCTTTGAAAGCGCTTCATATTCAGCCCCATCAGGCTCCACACAACACTTTGAAATCCACTCTGCTGCAGATTCTTTTACTGGAAAGCTAGTGAGAAAATATTCCGGTAGCACAACAAGGCGGACATCATCTCCGCTAAAAGTCTTGATAAAACTCTTGCTACTTAAAATCTGTCCTTGACAACGCGCTATAGATTCCAACATCCGCTGTCGCGCAGCTTCATCATCACATTGGTTGACTGCTCTGCAATGAACTTGCAAAGCGACTGCTGAATATGGTGATTCCAAACTTGTCACACGCTACTCCAAAACCTGCCTATCAAGTCCATCAACCAACATAACACGAAAATCACCGGTTCCCTCTCGCATTTTCTTCGCTTCCTCGTACTCCGGTGATTCCCAGAATTTTCTTGCTGCTTCCATGTCAGGCCATCTATGTAAAACAATCTTAACCTCTCCCCAATCACCCTCCAAGGATTCTGATTGACCACCTAGCACCAAATATTCTCCGCCATACTGCGTAACTATTTCCGGTACTCGCTTCGAGTACGCGGAAAATCCATTCCAATCAGTAATAACCGCCTGAACCACCACATACGCTGGCATAGATTTCTCCAAAATCTTACTAATAAACCATTCTACCTATATGATACAAGCTCTGTTACTAAATTCATCAACTAATCAGGAGCGAACAACTAGTGAATGACTTCGCACTAGGCCCAACCCGCTATGCAACATTAACAACGAGAAACCTGGATTCTCACGTACACGCTTGGACACATTGGTTGGAGCAAGAAATGGTTTTCGAAGGACTTGTTACACCTGGTCAGGCCGAACTCTGGGATCAACCAAACACAGAAGGTCTGAAAGTTTGTTGGCTCGCTAACAATCTTGGTGAACCTTGGTTGCAAATTGTGGAAGATCCAGAGGCAACCTACATCGACCCTTTCAAATATGCGGGTTGGCTTTCTCTTGAGATAAACGTGCAGAACGTAGATGCTCTGGCTGAGCAACTGCGGGAATCACCCTTCAAGATTATTGGCGAACCAGCAAATCTCGATGTCAGTAAGGACATCAGAGCAATGCAAGTCGTCGGACCCGCCGGCGAAGTACTCTATCTAACCGAAATTAAACGTGAGATTCCTGGCTTTGATATACCTCTCGCAAGATGCAGGATTGATCGGCTATTCATACCAGTCATGTTAGCACGCAACTACCAAGATTCAGCAGCAACCTTTCTTGAACAAGGCGCCATTTCTGAGGCACAGTTCGAGACACGAATAACTGTAGTAAACCAAGCTCTGGGACTGCCAAACGAAACACGCCATCCAATTTCAACAATTCAACTACATGGCAAAAATATCATTGAAATAGACGCCATTCCTAACATTCCTGTATGGGAAGAGGATCAAGAACGCTGCGGAATTAAAGAAATCGCATTTGCAATTCAACAAGGCATTGAGAGTATTACTCTAGATTCCGGCCCTTTTATGAACTACACAGCTAAGCAAATAACTGGTGGTAATAGAGAGAAAATAATTCTCTTAAAAGATCCAGTGTGAATATAAAGTTCTTAAGAATAGATCTTCTTCACTTAGTAAGCTGTTCACGACCAATAGCAACAATTTCTGAAGTCCTTACGCTACTTGTCTTTAGCAAAAATCTGGAACTGAAGGCAAAGCTATACATACTGCCCGGCGGCAAACCCAGAAGACCAAGCCCACTGAAAGTTATATCCTCCCAAATGTCCGGTGACATCCATAACCTCACCAATGAAATACAGATTCGGCTGAGTTTTACACTCCATGCTTTTTGATGACAGATGATCTGTATCCACACCGCATAAAGTCACTTCTGCAGTGCGATAGCCTTCGGTACCAGAAGGTTTTAATTGCCAGTTTTCAAACTTTCCAGCCACCTCGACTAAAACAGCATCAGAAATTTCCGCCATACATTTATCGGCATGATCAGGCCAGTACAGATCTTGTAATTCAAGCACTAACCGCTTTGAAAGATGCTGTGATAGCAAATTACGCAATAATGATTTGGCACAGGATTTTTTATATTCCAACAACAGTGCACTAACTTGAATATCTGGTAACAAGTTAATATTAATTTTTTGTCCCGGCTTCCAATAGTTGGATAGCTGAAGGACTGCAGGACCACTAATACCGCGATGGGTAAAAAGCAGATTTTCACGAAAAGAGATATTGTTAACTGACACCTCTACGTCCACTGCCAAACCAGATAATCGCTCGCTGATATCTTTAACCCGGTCAGTGAAAGTAAATGGTACTAGCCCGGCAGTGCGAGGCAATAAATTAAGACCAAATTGCTCAGCAATTTCATAGCCTAACCCTGTGGCACCCATAGTGGGAATAGAAAGCCCTCCAGTTGCAATCACCAGCGACCGACACTGCCAGTTACCTAGAGAGGTCTGAAGCGAATATTTAAGAGTTTTGCTGACAATCATTTTGATATCGCATTTTGTTTCTATGGTGACCCTAGCCCGGTCGCATTCTTCTAGTAGCATGGCAAGAATATCTTTTGCGGAGTTATCGCAAAATAGCTCACCATGTTTGCGCTCGTGGTAGGGGATCTTATGCCGCTCAACCATCTGGATAAACTGCCACTGATCATAGGCATTAAGTGCAGACTTACAGAAATGTGGGTTAGCCGACAAATAGTTCTCTGGCTGTACATGCAGATTGGTAAAGTTGCATCGACCACCACCGGACATCAAAATCTTTTTACCCACCTTGTTACTACTATCCAGTACAAGCACAGAGCGCCCTCGTCGCCCTGCGTTAAAAGCACAGAATAATCCGGCGGCACCACCACCTATTACAATTACGTCATATTGCTTAAAATCTGTCACTAAAGATTATCAAGGCGCTGTTGAAGTTCTCCTGCATTTATGGCCTCAAGAGTTTCGACATTACGCTGGGGAATTTCTTCCGGATTCGGGAAATCCGCTAATAGCCGGGTCATCATTTCTTGGCGCAAAAAATGAATCATCGGGTAGGGAGAACGATTTGTAAAATGGCTGTTGGCTCCTTCGAGTTCGCCGTCGAAGTGGTACTGAGGATGAAAACTGGCGAGCTGGATAGTGCCGGCCAGCCCCTGATCTTCAAGATGATCGTTTGCATTATCAACGAAATCTAGGTAGACCTCAAAATCTTCAAGACCAACGGGCAGTACCAGTAATGTTGTGGCAATCTTGGATTCTGGAGAATGGCAGATCAGATGCAGTTCCTTCAAATATATCTCGGCAATATCCTCCAATGCGCTCGATTGAAAAACCGTCAATCGCAAACCATCGGCAGCAATCACTGGCCCAGCGAAAGGACAGAAATTCAGTTCCAGTACAAAGCTGTTGAGCCATGCTCTGGTGCGTTGCTCTACAAATGTTTGGATATTTTTGACCCCTGTTGAATTTAGCCTGCTAAAAAAACACTGCTGGATTTGAAAGCCCCCTACAGCCCTCTGATTACCTTACTATTTGTTAATTTTTAAATGCTGCTAATTGAGTATTCGAAAAAAACTTTTAGCTTAACTTTATTTGGTTCTCAAAATACTAAATGTAATGACAAAAACACTTCAAGCTGCAATCAAATTAGTTATTATTTCCACTTCCCAGTAACACTCTATAACTTAAGTATAGTTAAAATTGATTCGCAAATTGCAGCTTGCCTAGCCTCTATAGTATCTCGGCAATGCACCATTTCGACGTTTTCTTGCCATTCGTAGTTATCATAACGATCGGAAAACGCCTTAAGCATACTGC
>CAJXCR010000008.1 GCA_913051825.1 uncultured Halieaceae bacterium | reverse complement strand
CTCCGCCGTACAATTGACCTTTCTTGCTGTAAAGCCCAAGATCGTCTTCTTTTGGCTCGCTAGGGGTATAGGAGTCCACCATGGCATTAAGCGGATCCTCAGCCTCGGCCTTCTTGGTTTGCGAAACTTGATTGTTAATATTCGTTACTGGAGTGGACGCATACCCAGCCGGCCCAGATCCATTAATCTCGATACCCATTGTGATATCTCAAAATTCTAGTGGCCGGAAAGGTTATCAAATACAGCAGCGGATGCAAAGTGTTTGGTTGATAGGCCATATCAAAGTATTCAAGTATTGCCTAAAACGCGGCTTCTTTTAGAGCGAAATTGACGGCACCGGTACCGTATATCGGTCGCTGTCTATATGAAATAAGAGGAATGCTAGACAATTTATAGGGCTAACTCTGCCATTTGCCGAAGTAGATTTGCATCTCCATTAATTAGTAAAGAAGTGACGGGAGACTTTTTCCAGTCAGAAAGTTTCTCTTTAATCCTGTCTACTGGCCCACAGAGTGAGATTTCATCAGCAAACTTGTCTGGAACGACCTCTATTGCTTGGTCTTTTTTTCCCGCAAAGAATAATTCTTGGATTTCCTCTGCTTCATTTGGATAACCCATACGGGCCATGAGATCACGATGAAAATTCTTATCTTTAGATCCCATTCCTCCAATATAGAAGCCTAACATTGCCTTGACCGGATAAAGTGCTCTGCTCAAATCATCATCCACGTTGGCTAACACTGTTGCTGAAATCTCGAATCCAGGTTTTGCATCAATCAATTGGTCAGAATATACCTCAGGTCTATAAGGAGAGTAGTACAAAGGTAGCCATCCGTCAGCGATTCGAGCTGTCTGAGTAACATTCTTGGGGCCTTCTGCGCCTATAAAGATCGGCACGTCTGAACGTAAGGGATGAACGATAGATTTGAGTGATTTCCCCATGCCCCAGCTTCCGGTTCCTGAATACGGCAAGGGATAAAATTCTCCGTCACTAGTGACAGGTTCTTTTCTGGCTAAAATCTTACGGATTATGTCTACGTATTCTCGCGTCCTCGTTATTGGTTTGGTGTATGGCTGTCCATACCATCCCTCGACTACTTGTGGCCCAGAAACTCCTAAACCCAATATCATTCTTCCCTCAGACAGATGATCTAAAGCTAATGTGGCCATTGCGCAAGATGCGGGGGTGCGCGCAGAGAGTTGAGCAATACCGGTACCCAAGCGAATTCGAGAGGTGTTGGCGCCAAGCCATGCCAAAGGCGTAAAGCAATCGTTACCCCACGATTCTGCTACCCAAACAGAGTCATAACCAAGTGATTCAGCTTCCTGAGTAAGTTCTACTAAATTGGGTTGAGGTAGCGCACCCCAGTAACCTAAGTGTAAGCCAAGTGATAAATCTGTCATGTTTGTGCTCCAGAACTTTAATACTAAAGATTATCATGCAATAAACTTATGCCTTTATAACCGAAAGCTTTTATATTAAAGGCGTTTTGCTACTAGTAAGGCGTAGCTTTATATCATGTCTAAGCATTATAAATGGCGAATAACATGTTATAAATAGCTTCTTCCCTTACAACAAGTATTTTGAACGAATAGGTTTTTGGTCAGTCAATATGAAGAAATTGAGTCATTTAGACAAATCTGGCGCAGCGACTATGGTCGATGTCGGGAGTAAGGCCAAAACTTCTCGTCGAGCTATAGCTGCGGTATCTGTAGTCATGAGAAAGGAGACGCTGACATTAATTGAAGATGGATCGCACAAGAAAGGCGATGTATTGTCAGTTGCGCGTATAGCTGGAATACAAGCAGCTAAGAGATGCTCGGAACTTATCCCTCTATGTCATCCTCTGCTGCTTGAAAAGATTTCGGTAGATTTTGTTATAGATTTTGAATTGCCAGGGGTACAAGTCACCGCGACGTGCTCTTTATCAGCAAAGACAGGGGTGGAAATGGAGGCAATGACTGCCGCTTCAATCGCGGCTTTGACGATCTATGATATGTGTAAGGGGGTCGATCGTGAAATTTCTATTGAGCATCTACGTTTGCTTGAAAAGCATGGCGGGAAAAGTGGTAGTTGGATAAATAGTGCATAGATGATTAAAGTATTTTTTTTCGGTAGGTTGCGTGAGACTCTTAATGCTAGTTCTATTGATATTAGCGACCTATCTGAATTGGCTACTGTGGATAAGGTGAGGATTCATCTGTCTAAATCCTATGGCCCGATCTGGGAAGAAGCGTTAAATCAATCCAACATAGTTATTAGCGTAAATCAGGTCGTGGTCTCTGCTGACACAGCTATCCAAGATGGTGACGAATTGGCCTTTTTTCCTCCAATGACGGGTGGATAGTCCCTATGTCTTCTATGATAGTGAGATTGCAGGAGGAGCGATTTGAACCAGGATCTCTGCAGTCTACCCTATTTGACGAAACAAATAGGACTGGTGGGCTCGTTACATTTACTGGTTATGTAAGAGCGACCGATGCTAAAGGCATTCCCCTCAAGTCTTTATTTCTTGAGCACTACCCAGGAATGACTGAGAAATCCATCAAGGGAATCATAAAGGAAGCCTTAGATCGTTGGGATATTGAATCCACCTGCGTGGTGCATAGAGTGGGATTACTGCTGCCGCGAGATCCTATCGTCTGGGTCGGGTCTGCCGCTACCCATCGTGGCGACGCTTTTAACTGTTGCGAATTTGTTATGGATTACTTGAAAACTAAAGCACCATTTTGGAAGAAGGAGGAGACTGAGGAAGGTGTCCGATGGATAGATTCCCTTGCTTCGGATGGAGATCGCATCGCGAGGTGGGATGCCAGCTAGATAAATGTTTTATGTGAATCTAATTTTTATATTATGCCTAGAATTTTATGAATAGCTTGGATCATAAAACTCTTCGGAGAGCATTTGGTAGCTTTGCTACTGGCGTATGCTTGGTAGCCACATATAAAGATGGGTCACCTATAGCAATAACAGTCAATTCTTTTTCGTCAGTTTCTTTGGAGCCACCGATGATTTTGTGGTGTGTCCAGAATCAGCTTTCGATAAGTCATGCCTATCAAGCTTGCGATCAATTTTCGATCAATGTCTTAAGTGAATCCCAGGTTGATTTATCGAATATCTATTCTCAAGAAGGGAAAAACGATCTCGCACTGAAGCATATGGACCAAGATAGATCTCAGGTGCCTCTGATTAAGGATGCTCTAGTCCAATATGTCTGTGTAACCGATCGAACGATTTCTTGTGGAGATCACACCATTGTCCTTGGAAAAGTTAATGAGATTTATTTCTGTGATCTGCCCGGACGTCCGTTGTTGTTTCACGGAGGTTCATACGTTAGCCTTGATTACTCTCCCTAGGCTTTTTCAGGTAAAATTTATTGGATGATAAAATTTTGTTCAAAGTGCGGCTCGCCTACTCGTCTTTCTATACCCGAAGGTGATAATCGTCAGCGTGCGATCTGCACTGTCTGCGATCACATTCACTATACAAATCCTCGTGTGATCGTGGGATGTGTTCCAACTTATGATGGCAAACTACTCCTGTGTAAGCGAGCTATTGAGCCACGGATAAATTTATGGACATTACCAGCGGGCTTTTTGGAAAATGGAGAAACGGCGGCGGACGGTGCTGCTAGGGAAACTTGGGAAGAAGCTAGGATAGCTGCTGAAGAAATTCAGCTATATCGTCTTTATGACGTTCCATATATTAACCAGCTTTATATTTTTTTCCTTTGCCAGATACGGGAAGGTAAATTTGAACCCGGTCCAGAAAGTTATGAGACGAGACTTTATGAAAATTCAGAAATTCCTTGGGATGAAATAGCTTTCCCAGTAGTAAAGCAGACAATCGAGGAATTCTTTGAAGATAAGAAAAACAATCACTTTCCCGTTAGAATGAGCGAAATAGAGCGGAGTTGGTAGGCCACGCTAACTTGGCTAGCTGTTTATTATTAGGAGTATGACCTTTAGTTAATGTTATAGAGGAGTATAGGCATGTCGTTTCCGAAGATTGGCAATCTGGCCCCCGATTTTAAGCTACCAGATCAGATGGGAAAGTCAGTTAAGTTATCTGAATATCGAGATAATAAAGCGGTTGTTTTATACTTTTATCCCAAGGCGATGACTCCTGGTTGCACCGTTCAGGCAGCAGGAATTAGAGATAGCCGACAATGGATTAAGAAAAATAAAGTAGTGGTTCTGGCTGTTAGTCCCGACTCGCCAGAAAGACTTGCTAGGTTCGACGATAAAGAAAAACTAAAATTTACGTTGTTGTCTGATGAAGATCATGCAGTAGCAGAAAAGTACGGAGTCTGGGGGTTGAAAAAATTCATGGGACGAGAATACATGGGTATTCTTAGAACCACTTTTATTATTGGAACAGACGGTCGTTTGAAGCATGTTATGTCGAAGGTGAAAACTAAAACTCATCACGAAGACATTAAATCTTTGTTGCAAGAATTAGATGCTTAAAGACAATATTTTAAAAATTTAATTATTTGGATGATGTTCTATGGCTATGCCTAAAGATATTGGCATTATTGATCTAATGCTTGCAATACCAGGATCAGATAACTCTCATTTCTACGAATGGATAAAACCCATGTTAATGGATAGAGAGAGCCATGACGTCTTTAAGATGCCAGCTCAATATATGTTTAAAGATATTCCTGATTCTCCTGATACAGATGACTATATTTCATATACGTTAATGCAAATGGATAAACATAATATTGATAGAGCTATGTTGGGAGTCGGTAGGCATGCTGGAATTCAAGAAGAGGCTATCAAAAAATATCCGGATAGATTTTTTGCTTGCTATGAGGCAAATCCAAATTTCGGGATGGAGGAAGTAAGACGGATTGAATCTTTAAAGGTTGAGTTTGATATCAAAGCTGTTACCGCTTCTCCTGCGATGATATCCCCACCCGTCCCGGTCAATGATAAAAAATGGTATCCGATCTACGCTAAATTAATTGAGCTGGATATTCCCTTTTGTCCTTGCATGGGGGTGCCAGGCCCTCGTGTCCCATTTATGCCGCAAAAAGTAGAATTATTGGATGAGGTTTTGTGGTTCTTTCCTGAGCTGAAAATAGTCACCCGTCACGGTTGTGAGCCATGGACTGAGTTAGCTTGTAAGTTGATGCTTAAATATCCAAATCTTCACTATATGACGAGCGCATTCGCACCTAAGCATTATCCGAAGGACATTGTCGAGTTTGCTAATACAAGAGGAAGTAATCAGATAATGTATGCTGGATATTTTCCTATGGGCCTTTCCCTGGACCGGATATTTAGCGAAATGCCTAATGTTCCTTTTAGAGACGAAACCTGGCCTAAGTTCCTTCGAGATAACGCTGTCCGTGTTTTTAAATTAGATTCAAACCAGAGCTAGGTTCTTCGAATGCTTAGTCAGCAGGAAATATCAGATCGTTTTGAGATTCAGGATTTGGTTTTTCGATATTCTGATATTATCGATCAACGTAATTTTGATTTACTTCGCTCGGAGATTTTTACTGATGATGCGTTCATTGATTATACCGCGATGGGCGGAGCATCGGGTGATGTTGAATCTACGATAACGTTTTTGAAGTCTGCCCTTGAAGAGTCTCTATTTCCTAGATACCAGCATTTAAATGCGAACATTCAAATATCTATTAGCGGCGATAGCGCTAGTGGACGCATAATGTGCTTTAATCCAATGGAGGTCAGCGTGGCGGAAGATGAATCTCAAGTCTTCTTTCTGGGGCTTTGGTATGTCGATAATTATACGCGCACGCGATCAGGTTGGCGTATATCTAAGAGAGTTGAAGAGAGCAGTTGGGCTTTTAATCTGCCTGACTTTATCTCCCTGGGGGCTAACTGACCACTGGTGCAGGTTGATTAGTTAGATGCGTCGTTTTGATAGTATTTTGATTTTTCCTTTATTTTTTTGGCTAGTAACTTCCCAGCAGCGTTTCTTTCTAGTGGAGTGTCACTTATAAAGATATGTTTGGGCACCTTAAAGGCTGCTAATTGCGAAGCCACATAATTTTTTATTGCTTCTTCGTTTAAGTTAATTCCAAATACGGTGGCTCCAACAATTTCTCCCCAGACATTATCCTGTAACCCGTAAACGGAAGCTTCTTCGACGCCAGGATAATTTGAAAGGACGGCTTCGATTTCCGCGGGATAAATATTTTCTCCGCCACGGATTATCACATCTTTAATTCTACCAACGATATTAACTAGTTCCTCTTGATCGACAAAACCCAAATCGCCAGTTGATACCCAAAAATCTTGAAAAGTTTCCTCACTTTCTTTGGTTAGATTCCAGTATGCGCGCGCGTTGGTCGGGCTTCTTATACAGATTTCGCCAGTTTCTCCTGCAGGTAATGTTTTACCCTCATCGTCAACTGTCTTGATATCGACCACGGGTGAGACTGTTCCAGAGGCGTCAGGTCTCAAACGAAACGCTTCACCGGTGAAGTTAGAGCAGGTAGCATTTGTTTCAGTCAAGCCATAGCCCGTGCCCGCATATACATTGTCTATTTTTTCATATACGAGTTTTGCCAATCCTGATGGGCATGCGGCACCTCCGACGCCGAGTGCGAATAGACTTGAAGTATCAGTATCTTTCCAGTTTGGATGAGATAAAAGATGGATGGACATAATAGGGGCGCCCGTAAAGGTTGTGATTCTTTCTCTCTCAATTATGTTTAACGCCACTTCAGGATCCCATTTATACATCATGCTTATTTTTCTGCCGCCTCGAAGGTTTAACATAAAGACACTGTGGCAACCTGATACATGAAATAAGGGAACAGCCAAAAGTGTACTTGGCGGAAATCCGTTTTCCATCATTTTTGCTATAAGATCTTGATTTGCCATTGCAGACATTGCCGCGTGCATTTCGAAGTTATACAAGGCTTGGGTTAGCGCGAAATTGGTGGAGACCGCACCCTTTGGTTTGCCAGTAGTTCCTGATGTATACATTATTAGCACATCATCAAAGGGTTCTATCGTTACTTCAGATAAATTCCCCAAGGATTTTTGAGTGGTAGAGTAATCCACCACCTTTGGATTCTCTGTTCTTTGTGTTGCTCGAACCAGAATTGCCTTTAGCGGCAAATCCTCTAGAGATTCATCAAGCTGATTAAATCTTTCTTCGTCACAAAATAGTAATTTTGATGATGAATCTCTTAGGCTGTATTCAAGTTCATATTTTTTTCCCCAGCTATTAAGAGGAACGACGATAGCTCCGATGGAAACCGCAGCGGTGAACGCAATCATCCATTCAGGATAATTTCGCATTGCTATCGCGATACGATCGGCGGGCTGTATTCTGCATTCTTGAATTAAATAATGACTAAGACGATCTACTTGATCAAAAAATTCGTTAAACGTAATAACTTCATCTCCGTAAGTGATGAAGATACTTTCCCCGTATTTTCTTCCAGCATTTAACGCTTCCCTCAAATGGGTAGGGGCATTGGGGTAATGTCGAAGAGTTACATTCTCTTGAAGTTCAATCTCCTGAATTTCAAATGGACTACCTGGGGATATTAATTGCGTTTGAGCAGCACTTAGCTTACTCAATATGTCTGAGACGTCGGTCACGAGTTCAAAGTCATTAGTTGATCTTGTAATAATTGTAATATAATGGATGTCAAAATGGTCATGATATTGAGGTTAGTCTATCTTATCAAATAAAGAATTAATGTTAGATATGGAACGCTTATTTTGAGTAGGTAATTATGTTGCGCGTCATCACTTGTAATACCAATGGGATAAGGGCTGCTCATCGCAAAGGTTTCTTTAATTGGTTATCTAGTAGTAATGCAGATGTCGTTTGCATACAGGAAACCAAAGCCCATATTGACCAGTTGACCGATCCCGCCTTCCAGCCTGAGGGTTATTATTGTCGATATAATGACGCTGAAAAGCGCGGATATAGTGGGACGGCGATCTTCAGTAAGGTAAAACCAATCCGTTTCATTGATCGATTAGGCTGGGATCCGCTTGATTCTGAAGGGCGTTATATACAGGCTGACTTCAAGAATATGAGCATAATATCATTGTACATGCCATCCGGTTCTAGTGGTGATGCCGCGCTTCAAAAAAAGTACAAGTTTATGGATCACTTTATGGAGCATTTGAAAGCTCTTCGAAGGAAGCGACGCGAGTTTATAATTTGTGCTGATTGGAATATCTGCCACAAAGAAATCGATCTAAGGAATTGGCGCGCAAACCGAAAGCACTCCGGCTTTTTACCTGAGGAAAGAGCTTGGCTTGATACATTATATAATGAGGTCGGATATAAAGATTCTTTTCGACTTGTTAACAAGGATCCAGATCAATATACCTGGTGGTCTAATCGGGGTCAGGCTTGGGCTAAGAATGTTGGATGGAGACTGGATTATCAAGTTATAACACCTGGACTTGTTAATTCGGTCGTGGGTGCGGATATTTATAAAGAAGAGAGATTTTCTGATCATGCCCCGCAGATAATGGAATTCGATCTGAAGATATCAGATTAAGCTATAAAATCGATTAGAACATGTAGTGAATGTAAGAAAATAATGGAGAACATCAGATGAGTTTTTTTGTACAAAGTGCTTATGCACAAAACGCCACACCTCCTGCGACTGTGAGCCCACTTTTCAACCTTATTTTTATTTTTGGCACGATAGCGATAATTTATTTTATTGCTATCAGGCCTCAGCGGAAACGACAGAAGGAGCATGCTGAACTAGTCGCTAGCTTGGGTAAAGGGGATGAAGTAATTACTAATTCTGGAATTCTCGGAAAAGTCGTAGGATTGAATGATAACTATATCGTTTTAAATGTATCCAACAACGTCGACTTAAAATTTCAGCGTTTCCATATCCATGCGGTCCTTCCAAAAGGCACTTTGAAATCTATAGAGACTTAATTGGTGACGACGTTTCCAAGAAGACTTTCTTTGGGGCAGTTACCGACTCCATTGCATCGTCTTTATCGAGCAGAGAAACGTTGGGGTAAAGGTCACAGGCTTTGGATAAAGCGTGACGATCTGACCGGATGTCTCCTTACTGGTAATAAGGTTAGAAAACTTGAGTTCATTGCTGCTCACGCGATAGATAATGGCTTCGATACGCTTTTGACATGTGGTGCAGTTCAAAGTAATCATTGCAGAGCTACCGCCTTTGTGGGCGCGCAATTAGGCCTGGCCGTCCATTTAATTTTGGCTGGGCCACCTGATGAATCAAACAAGGGTAATTTTTTTCTTGATAAATTATCTGGTGCAGAAATAAGTCATTACGGTAAATCAGAATATAAAAAAAATTTAAATTCAATTCTTTTAGAATGGCAAGAGCATTATGCCGCGAAAGGCTCAAAGGCATTAATAATTCCGACGGGTGGAAGTGATGGTTTGGGTATCTGGGGTTATATAGCCGCGGCACAAGAAATTTCGCAAGACCTCAAAAGAGAGAATATAACGGAATCACATGTAATATGCGCAACTGGCTCAGGAGGCACTCAGGCTGGTTTGTCTATTGGTGCTGAAATCTGTGATCTTCCCGCATTGATCTGGGGAGTAAATGTATCTGATAACGCTGATTACTTTATTAGAAAAATCAAGAGGGATTTTAATGACTTAAAGTCCCGATCTTCGGGTTTTGATAATATAAAGTTAGAGGCAAGAGTTCTTGATGGATATGTCGGTGAGGGATATGGAAAGGCAGGTTCGATTATTTATGAGCTTATCTCCGAACTCGCTTCTCTTGAAGGTATAATTCTAGATCCAGTTTATACAGGGAAGGCATTTCACGGTATGATCGCAGAAATAGCCAAAGGAACTTTTTCTGAAGCCAAGGATATCATTTTTGTCCATACGGGCGGTATATTTGGATTATTTGCCAGTAACGAGGGTATCCGTGCCTAGTATTCTACTAGAGCTTCCTCTTCGTATGAATGTGATTTGGATCGATGTCATTTAATTATCCAAGTAAGTTAGTCATCGGAACTTCCTCACGAGCGCTGTTTGATCTTGGAGAGAGTCACCAGGTTTATGAAGAGAAAGGTCTTGAGGCTTATTCAAAATATCAAATAGAGAGAGAAGACGAGCCTTTATCTCCTGGTGAAGCATTTCCGCTCGTTAAGAAGCTGCTTAATCTCAATGAAAATTTCACGGATGAAGCGGTCATAGAGATCGTACTGTTGTCGAGAAATAGTGCAGATACGGGATTAAGAGTCTTCAATTCGGTCGAGCATTATGGGCTTGCGGTTTCTAGGGCTGCTTTTTGCGGTGGAGATAATCCCTGGAAATACATTAGTGCTTTTGGCTGTCATTTGTTTTTATCCAATGATGCAAGCGATGTTAAGAACGCTCTTGATAATGGTGTGGCAGCAGCCACGTTAGTGTCTTCGACTTCTAGGGAAGAGGGGAGTGGACAGGTAAGATTTGCTTTTGATGGTGATGCGGTAATATTCTCTGATGAAGCTGAGAAAGTATATAAAAAACGAGGGCTTGAAGCATTCTCTGCCAGTGAAAAAGCGTCAGCAAAAACTCCTTTAAGTGGCGGTCCATTTAAACCATTTCTTTCTGCACTTCATCAGATACAAAAATATTCTTCTACGTCCTCTGTTTCTCCAATTCGAACAGCTCTTGTGACTGCTCGCGCAGCACCTGCTCACGAACGTGTTATTCGTACGTTGAGAGCTTGGGATATTCGTATAGACGAATCTATTTTTCTTGGGGGTTTGGACAAGGCAGCCTTTTTAAAAGCTTACGGGGCGGACGTCTTTTTTGATGACCAACAAAGTCATTGTGATTCTGCGAGTGAGCATATTGCGACAGGGCACGTGCCCTACGGAATTGCAAATCGGTAAAAGGTTAAGTTATGGCCTATTTCATGAAGAGGAAGAAGTGATATGAGAGTAGTTTGTTTAGATCTGGAGGGTGTTTTAGTGCCTGAAATTTGGATTGCATTCGCTGAATCTACAGGTATTGAAGAACTTCGAATGACTACCAGAGATATTTCAGATTACGATGAGCTAATGTCCAAAAGGCTCAAAATATTAAAGGAGAATTCTTTTACTATTGATCACATCCAGTCTGTGATCTCTACTTTAGAGCCATTCCCTGGAGCCAAAAACTTATTGGCGTGGATTCGTGAACGTTTTCAGTTGGTAATATTATCTGATACTTTTTATGAGTTTTCTGCACCTTTGATGGCTCAACTAGATTTCCCAACAATTCTTTGTCATACCCTAAATATTAATGAAGAAGGATTCATTAATAACTATGAATTGAGGCAACAAAATGCAAAGAGAAAGGCCGTAGAGGGATTTCAAGCTATGAATTTTAAGGTCCTGGCAGCGGGAGATTCGCACAATGACATTGGAATGTTAAGCGCCGCTGATTATGGTTTTTTTATAAATGCACCTGATGTTATAAAGAATCAATATCCAGGTTTTCAGTCGGTAGATGGTTTTGACGAACTTAGGGAAAATATTATTCGAGTTGACTCAGAGATCGGAGCTGCTGAATGATTCATTAAGTCCTTTAAGAAATGGTCCGATTTTGTGGTAAATCTCCTGATACTCCTCTTTCCAAATTGAGTCTGCAACTATTCCACCTCCGCCCCAGCATGCTATTTTGCCTTTGCTGTATTTCAAGGTCCTAATAGCGATATTACTATCCATTCTGCCATTAGCACTGAAATACACTACGCTTCCGCAGTATGCAGAGCGAGAATCTGGCTCAAGCTCATTGATTATTTCCATTGCTCGTCTTTTTGGTGCTCCTGTGATAGAGCCACCAGGGAAGCAGCCATATATTAAATCGAAGATATTTTTGTCCTCTTGAAGTCTTCCAGATATAGTGCTCACTAAGTGGTGAATGGTCGAATAGCTTTTTACTTCAAGCAAGCTCTCTGCATTTATGCTTCCAGGAATGCAGACCTTTCCAAGGTCGTTTCTAAGCAAATCTACAATCATCAGATTTTCTGCTCGGTCTTTTTCAGAGTGCAACAATTCCATCCGCTGGATGTCGTCCTCACTTGGATCTGGTTTCCTTGGCCTCGTTCCTTTTATCGGAGAAGTTTTAACTCTACCTTTGTTAAATGATAGAAATCTTTCAGGTGAAAGACAAAGTAATCCCGTGTCTGGGGATTCTTGAATGTACGCCGAATAGGGTGATGCGCTTATTGCGCGCAACTTCTTATATGCTTCCCAGGGATCTCCCTCGTAACTGCCTTTGAACTGCATTGCCAGATTAATTTGATAGCAATCACCTTCTAAGATGTATTTTTTGATTTTCAAAAATGCATCATGATATTCACTTGAATTCATGTTGCTCTTGAACGGAGTAAGCAATCTGAAACTATCTTTTCTGGACTTAGTCGAGTGGGCTTTTAAGCGATTTAATATATCCACTCGTGTTCTTTTTTCTAGACTAGGCAGTGATGCTAACACGCATGTCTTTTTTTTGTGATCCTGGATTACTGCCCAAGAATATCCGGCTATATGAGCACTTGTTGTTTTAGGATTTGATGTTTTTGGATGTTTCGAGACTTTGTTGATTGGAAGCCCTAGATCATAGTCTAAAAATCCTAGCAGCCCTCCTACAAAAGGTTGATCATTACAATTTTCATCACTAATTCCAATTTCTTCGTTTGCAATTTGATTTAGCGTATCGAAGTAAGCAATTAGTTCTTTTTCGGACGCGTTACTAGGCACAGTTGGTAGATCCAGCTTCAACGGTGATGCAGTTAGAATGTCATATCTTCCCAAGCCAGCTTCCGAGTGACAACTGTCCAAAAGCGCAGCCTTGGGTAAATCTTTAATACTTTCAAATAGCGAGAGTGAATCGGTGGAATAGTTTAACGGCTCCAAGGTTATTCTTAATTTTTTCATAATAGTTTAAAGAATCATGGCTAAAGAATTACTGATTTTACTAGCGTATCTTCTCTGCATTTGTAATCATCTCGGGTTTTTAAGGTTATGGTTAAATTGACTTTTGCTAGGTTGCGGATTAGGGTAGCACGCCGTTTTTTTTGAATGATATGGTCGCTGTCTTTTTGAGTTTCAGATGCATCTTAAGTGCACGTCAAGTATATTACATCTTTCATATTTTTCCTTACTCTGATCTTAGGTTATAAATGAAAAAAGCAATAAAAATCATTACTCCAAGCTTAAAAAACCCTCTTGCTAAAGGTTCCAGCAACAAGCGAGATATTGACAGCGAAGATCGGTATGGAGCGGTAACAAAATCAGGAAATGAGATTTCTCGAATCCCTATGATGGCTGCTGGGAGTAAAAATATACAACGGCAGCATTTGAAAGGCAGAATGACGGTTTGGGAAAGGATTGAGTTTCTTTCTGACACCAAACCGACAGTACTTTTTCAGAATTGGGGTCCTAATTTAGATGGCGCCTCTTTGGTAACTGCTTTAATTCAAATTGAGAATAGAGATGTAGCTATTTATGGGCATGATTTTACAGTTCGAGCCGGCTCTATGGATGCGACTAATGGCCGCAAGTTAGCGAAGTTATTTCAGCTAGCTGGTAAAACAAAGATTCCGTTGGTGGGTTTGAATGACTCTGCCGGAGCGTATATACCTGCTGGAGTAGGAGGTCTCGATGGGTATGCAGAAGCTTTTACTGCGCTAAGGAAATTAAGCGGTGTGGTTCCAAGCATTATGTGCATGTTTGGTTTTAATGCTGGAGGAGGATCCTATTTGCCTCGTCAGGGAAGCTTTTTAATTCAGCCGAAGGATACATTCTTCGGCTTAACTGGACCAAATGTTGTTCGTTCAGTTTTAGGGGAAGAGGTTTCAGCAGATGATTTAGGTGGGCCAGACGTGCATAGTCAAAGTGGAGTTACTGATTTTGTCGTGGAAGATGAAATCGCAGCCTTAAGAAAAGTCCGGGAATTGTTAAGATACCTACCAGATAATAATTCGGTGATGGCTCCTCGTCATGCTACATCTGATCCAATTGATAGAGATACTAAAGATATCGACATTTTACTGCGGAATGCTTTTAATTCCCCAACGGGATTTAATACCCCAATTGATATCCACATCATTATCCAACAGCTTTGTGATCATGGTGACTTCGTTGAGATCCAGCCTTCTCGTGCGCGTAATACGGTAACGGCTCTAGGGCGTATGGGAGGCAACGTTATTGGTTTTGTGGCCAATAATTCAGCAGTTTCTTCTGGTCAGATCGATATCGATGCCGCATACAAGAACGCGCGATTTATTCGTTTTTGTAATTTATATAATGTTCCTATTATTTTTCTAGAAGATACAACGGGCTTTTTGCCGGGTAGAGATCAGGAGAGCAGAGGAATAGTTCAGGCGGGGAGGGCAATGCTCGATGCGATAGTAGACCTTCGTACTCCACGCTTCTTAGTATTGGTGAGAAATGCTTTTGGAGGCGCATATGCTTCATATAATAACTATCCTACTGGTGCTGATTTTGTAGTTGCATTGCCAACCACTAGAGTCGCGGTTATGGGCCCAGCTGGTGTAGAGTATGTTTACAAAGAAGAGCTGAGGGCCATTAAACTTTCTGCGGACGCTAAGGTTCAGGCTGAAATTAAAAAACTAAAAAAGAAAGGCTCTTCTCAAATTGAGGCGAAATCTATCGCTCAGGATCTTGTGTCTAACTGGGTAAAGCAAGAAGAAAAGGAATTAGCACAAAGATATGAGCGAGAATTAATGAATCCTAAGGAAGCTTTAAGCTTAGGTTCAGTTTCACAGATCGCTATGCCTTCAGAGCTTAGGCAAGTGTTAGGTGTTCATATGGAGTTTTATCTGAGGAAGTATCAACCGAGTCCAATGCAGTCGGTTCAACGAGAATTTCATTAGATAATCATGTGTTTTTTTAATAGGGGCATCTGTGTCTAGAAAATCATACATCAGTAATCAGCTTGTACACGAAGACAGAAGACTTGGAAAGGCGAAAAGTCAATGGGTGGGGCAGTTTCAATGTGAGCACATTCGACCGCTGATTATATGTCGAGGCCCGATCAGAAAGGAGGCAATTGATATATTTTCTGAAATGGGTATCGAGCACTTTGGCATTCTTATTTCAGAAAAAGATTCTATAACTTATCGTAACGCTCTCGCTCCTGAGCTCAGAATGTTGAAAGATTTTTCGCGAGTTCATCGTGTCAAAGATTATACAGGTCTGACCAAGTCAGAAAGACTAGAACGCATTGAGCAGATAATCTGTATAACAAAAGAGCATGATTACAATGCATTATTCTCTGGCTATGGATTTATGGCCGAGGATGCTGACATGGTTAGCGCCATGGAGAAGGCAAACCTAATCGTAATTGGTCCTAGCTCAAATGTTATTCAGCAGGCTGGGTTTAAGGATGAGGCGAAACGAACCGCATTAAAAGTCGGGGTATCAGTGACTCCAGGCATTGATAACGCGGCAGCTCTAGCGCTACTAAAAAAGCATTCAAATACTAAAGCTTTGTTAGAGGTTTCTGATAAAAATAAACTGAACATTGATCGGAAGATATTTGAAGATACCGAAACAAAACTAGAGGAGTTGGCTGAAATTGTTCTTTCGGCGTCTTATGAAAAAGGCGTAGATCTTTATTCTATTGATGAATTAAGTGAGGCCATCAGTGCTTGTATCGGGAGCTTATCTAAGAAGCATCCTGGGTATGATATTCGCCTAAAGGCCATTGGGGGTGGCGGTGGAAAAGGTCAACGAATTGTCAGTTCTTCAGATGCGACCAAAGCACGTGAGTTGGTAACAGAGATTCTTCAGGAGGTAAAGGCTACAGGGGTAGGAGATAATAAGAATATTATTGTTGAGCTTAATGTCAAAGCAACACGCCACCAGGAAATCCAAGTTATTGGAAATGGTGATTGGTGTGTGACTTTAGGCGGCCGTGACTGCTCAATTCAGATGCATGAACAAAAGCTTCTAGAACTTTCAGTGACCGATGAAACATTAATTAGAGAAATAGAGGAATTAAAAACTAGAGGTTTGGCGAGAGAAGCACGATTGATTCAGTCTGAATTAAATTCACTTAGACAAATGGAAGAGGAAGCTGCTCGATTCGGTTCTGCGGTAGGGCTTGACTCAGTATCTACTTTTGAGTGCATAGTATCCAACAGCGACCATTTTTTTATGGAGATGAATACTCGAATCCAGGTAGAGCATCGAGTTAGTGAGTTATGCTACGGCCTTAAGTTTATTAATCCCTCTAATCCTAAAGATTATTTTGTCTGTAATTCTTTAGTAGAATTAATGGTGCTGCTGGCAGCCCACGGCAAGGCTCTTCCAAGTCCGGAAAGAGTTCCGCGCTATCCGGCTAGTGTAGAGGCGCGTCTTAATGCAACTAATGCAGCACTCAAACCTCATGCTGGAGGAGTCGTAGAGTATTGGTCAGATCCCTTGGATGGGGAAATAAGAGATGATCAGGGTATTAGTTTAAACAATCCCGATACAGGAATGTTTATGAAGTATCACTTAGCTGGTGCTTACGACTCTAACATCGCTCTTTTGTTGTCAGTAGGAAGTTCAAGGAGAGAGGCGTTTGAGAACATCTCTGAGATATTTCGTAAGACGCGGCTGAGGGGAGAAAATCTATCGACTAACTTGCATTTTCACTACGGCCTTATTAATTGGTTAATGAGTCAAAATGTCAATGCGCAACCTACTACAGAGTTCGTAGCACCATATTTAGCTTTGGTTGGTCAGCTAAAAGAAATTGCGAGTCAAATTGATCTTGAATTTGCCTGGAACCTCATCCAGAAGAAATTATTGGATGAGGAGGATGATAGTAATGTTCCTGAGTTAACCGAGATTCTTAGTGTAAAGAAATCACTTTTATTGAGGCCTATTGCGCTATTGCTGTCTGATCCTCATCTATTGAGTGGCTGGCTCAGTTTAAACCGAGATAGCTATACTCTTATTGATGGCCATATATCCTTGAATGAAAATCCTATCGATCTCATTTATCGAACCTATCATTTCTTAGCCATGGATTATTCTACGCAGGGGGCTGCTGCGGAACGAATTTGGCGCGAAGATTATGAGTTATTGGTAGAGGCAAAATCTTTTTACGAGAAGCTAAATGTGAAATTAGGTTCTCCCTGTTGGATAGAATTCAAATCAAAGCTTTCAGCAAATACAAGACCGAAAACGATCCAATCCGAGCGACTTTGGCGAGACATTCAATCAGCAAATAAAGGTTTTCAGACTGGATCCGAAATTCTTGGTGTCTTGATTGCCGTGGGGGAGATGGCTGGTTTTGGAAAACTCAGTGTCTCTTCCAACCTAAAGATATCTATTCCCAAAAAATTAATGGATAAAAAACATCAAGAGAAGATGAGTAAATTTTTAGAACCACCTCCGATGGAGAGTTCTAATGAGCTTCTTGCCCAAACAGGTGGAATGTTTTATAGGCGAGAATCACCAGATCATGCACCTTTTTTGAAATCAGGAGATCATTTTGAAGAAGGAGATCCTTTGTACATAATCGAAGTCATGAAAATGTTCAATAAAGTTTATGCTAGTTTTTCTGGTACCGTAGAAGAAGTTCTTATTGAGCAAGATGGAGTCATAGTTAGTCAGGGGCAACGCTTATTTAGAATCAAACCTGATTTTATAGCAGAGTCAAAATCCATTAAAGATATAGCATCCTCTCAGGCTGTATTTACTAAAAAACTGCTAAAGTATTTTTAGTTTTTTATAGAATCGAGGAATCACTAAATGGAAAGTCCTAAAGATAAAAGTAAACCTCCTTCGCTAGATGACTGGAAGGAACTGGCCAAGGTCCAGATGAAAGGGAGAAGCGTTGACGAGCTTGTCACGGAGAGTGGCGAAGGTATTCTAGTTAAACCCCTTTACACGCAGAGCGATGTTGAAGATCTCTCCTTTCGTGATTCTATGCCAGGACTCCCGCCTTATATTCGAGGCACACAAGCAACCATGTATGCTGGCAGGCCATGGACAATCCGTCAGTACGCAGGATTTTCTACCGCAGAAGCCTCTAATGCGTTTTATAAAAAGACACTTTCTGGAGGTGGCCAAGGTGTAAGTGTCGCTTTTGATCTGGCGACCCATCGTGGATATGACTCTGATCATCCGAGAGTATCTGGAGATGTAGGAAAGGCTGGTGTTGCTATTGATTCTGTAGAAGACATGAAGATTTTATTTGATGAGATACCCTTGGATAAGATTTCCGTATCCATGACGATGAATGGAGCTGTGTTACCGGTGCTTGCTGGTTATATTGTTGCTGCGGAAGAGCAAGGGGTACCTCAGGAAAATCTCTCTGGAACGATTCAAAATGACATTTTGAAGGAGTTCATGGTTCGAAATACATATATATATCCGCCTGAGCCAAGTATGCGCATTATAGGCGACATTATTACGTATTGTTCTCGGGAAATGCCTCGGTTCAATACAATTTCTATCTCTGGATATCATATGCAAGAAGCCGGCGCTGATTCTGCCTTGGAACTGGCATATACCCTAGCAGATGGAAAGGAATATATTCGTACCGCTCTGAAAGCCGGGCTTTCTATTGATGATTTTGCACCCCGCTTATCTTTTTTCTGGGGAATTGGTATGAATTTTTATATGGAAATCGCCAAAATGAGAGCCGCACGGATGTTGTGGAATAATATTGTCGAAGAATTTCAGCCTAATAATCCGAAGAGCGCGATACTAAGAACGCATTGTCAGACTTCCGGGTGGTCATTATCAGAGCAAGATCCTTATAACAATGTTGTAAGAACAACTATAGAGGCAATGGCAGCAGTTTTTGGCGGTACACAGTCGCTACACACTAATGCACTAGATGAGGCGATAGCCTTGCCATCTGAATTTGCGGCCAGGATAGCTAGGAACACGCAATTAATTATTCAAGAAGAGACAGCAATTACTGAGGTCGTAGACCCATGGGGAGGCTCTTATATGATGGAGTCACTTACTCAACAAATTGCCAATAAGGCCCTCGAATTAATGGAGGAAATAGAATCAGCCGGAGGAATGGCAAAGGCGATAGAGACAGGTCTTCCCAAACTTAGAATAGAAGAGGCTGCTGCTAAGAAGCAGGCTCGCATAGATCGCGGAGATGAAGTTATAGTAGGTGTAAATAAATATATTAGCACAGAAGAAGATGAAGTAGAGGTCCTCGAGATTGACAATGAACAGGTCAGGGAATCTCAGATAAACAGATTAAAAGAGATAAAGGCAACTAGAAATCAGAAAGCGCTTGATGATGTGTTAAATAAACTAACCGCTTGCGCAGAATCTGGAGAGGGAAATTTACTAGAGCTGACCATTGAGGCGATGCGGCTTAGAGCGACAATTGGTGAGGTTTCAGATGCAATGGAAAATGTATTTGGTCGCTATAGGGCTCAAACACAAACTGTCACGGGAGTTTATGGGGAAGCATATCAGGGCGATCAAGATTGGATGGAAATTAAAAAAATTATAGAAGGGTTCATTGATAGAGAAGGCAGACGTCCTCGTATTCTAGTCTGCAAAATGGGTCAGGATGGGCATGATCGAGGAGCAAAAGTGGTTGCAACTGCCTTTGCGGATGTTGGCTTTGATGTTGATCTTTCCCCAATGTTTTCGACGCCAGAGGAGGTTGCAAGACAAGCTATTGAGAATGATGTCCATATAGTTGGTGTGTCTTCCTTAGCAGGTAGCCATAAGTCTTTAGTGCCTGAGCTAATTAAAGAGCTAAAATCACTTGATGCTGAGGAAGTAGTTGTAATCGTTGGAGGAGTTATTCCCAAGCAGGATTATCAACAGCTGCTTGATTATGGGGTTAAGTGTATATTTGGACCAGGAACCCCAATACCAAAGGCAGCAGCGGAAGTGTTAGAAATAGTGACTGGCGTTAATTCATCCTAAAGTATATTGCTGTGGAATCAGAGCGTATGACATCGATTCGATCAGGCAATAAGAGAACATTAGCGAAAGCTATAACTCTACTTGAAAGTAGTCTCGACGAGCATAAGGAACAGTCCAGAGTACTTGTTGATGAAGCGCTCGTGCATAGCGGAAAGAGCCTTAGGGTCGGCATAACTGGAGTCCCTGGCGTCGGAAAATCAACATTCATAGAATGCCTAGGACTTTATCTTATAAACAGCGGCTTCAAGGTCGCTGTCCTTGCGGTCGATCCAAGCTCCCCTGTAACAGGAGGATCAATCCTTGGCGATAAAACTCGCATGGAAATGCTATCACGAGAAGAGAATGCATTTATTAGACCTTCTCCAACTTCTGGCTCATTAGGTGGTGTAGCACAAAAGACTAGAGAGACTATATTGCTGTGCGAGGCAGCTGGCTACGATGTTGTTTTGATCGAGACTGTCGGGGTCGGGCAGTCAGAATATCTTGTCTCAAAAATGGTTGATTTCTTTTTAGTCATGATTCTTCCTGGGGCAGGGGACGAGCTTCAAGGTTTGAAAAAGGGCATCCTCGAACTTGCTGACGGGATGGTTGTGAATAAATGCGACGGTGATACTGTTCAATCTGCAGGCGTTTCAAAGCAGCAGCTTGTTAGCGCGTTAAGCCTCCTTAATCAGTCCGAATATTGGAGTACGCCGGTATTAACATGTTCGTCCTTCAATGAAAAAGACGTAATTCAAGTCTGGGCAATGATAGGTGAGTATTTTGATTTAGTAAAAGCTAGTGGCGACTTACGAAAACGTAGAAATAAGCAAAATATTAATTGGATGAATGCATTAATCGAAGAAGCTCTGATTGGGCGGCTTAATTCTAATTCGAAAATAAAGAGTCTTCTTTTAGAGCTGGAAACTAGTGTAAAAAAACTGGAGATAACTCCTTATGCCGCCGCTACGCAAGTTGTTCAAGCTCTAGATGAGTTATAATTATTGTGGATTGTTCCTTTTTTAAAAAATTTCTCATTGGACAAGGGTTTTAATTACTCTGTATAGGCTGCGCCCATCTCGATAAGAAATTCTATGCAATCAATCGATTGTTCAAGGCTTACTGTCGGAAGCTGAGATCTTTTAATTTCTCTCTTATCGCAAAGTACTACAATCATATCCCTAATGTCAGATGAATAAGTGGAATGGTGTCCATTTGCATATAGATGGACCTGATTAAAGTCTTCATACCAAGCCAAGTTAGAATTATTTACTATGTGCACGCAAGTCCAGTCAGGTGCTAGACGCAAATCAGATTCTGCCAGATCTATCGAGGACTGAGTTATCAAGTCACCAAACCAATGATTAGAATCATCTGATTGTATAAGCTTTTCCAAAATTTGTTCTTTAGCCATCCTTAAGTCATCGCTTCTTATTTCTCCAGGGCGCTGAGCAGATTTCATAGATTTGTCTGTATATAGCTCGTCTGCTGACAATTCTTCAAGCCTCTCATCTGTCCAATAAGCAATCATGTCGTTCAGCCTAGGTGCTCTAAATCCAATTGAATAAGTGATGCTTTCGGTTTGTGCGACACCCCAATGAGCTTTTGAGGGTGGTAGATATAAAACATCTTTTGGGCCGGTAATAATCTCTTCGGAAGTCTCGAAGTTAGAAAGCAGTCGTAAATCTGAGTTTTCTCGTAACTGCGTACCGGCATCGCAATCTTGTCCAATCTTCCAGGATCGATAACCCTTGGCTTGAACCAGAAAAACATCGTAAAGATCGAAATGGGGGCCGACTCCGCCCCCAGGCGTTGCATAACTAACCATTATGTCGTCCAGGCGCCACGATGGGATGAAATTCACCAGTTCGCGAAGCTGATTAACTTTATGGTTATGTGCCTCAATGTTATTAATTAGTAGAGTCCAATCG
Organism: uncultured Halieaceae bacterium; assembly: GCA_913051825.1. GTDB lineage: Bacteria > Pseudomonadota > Gammaproteobacteria > Pseudomonadales > Halieaceae > CABYJX01. The sequence continues at coordinate 20,244 of CAJXCR010000008.1, read as the reverse complement.
GATGTGTCGATGAAGTCTAGGTCCCTGAAAGGCCCTCTAGATAGACCCCAGCTATTATCTAGGTTTCGTATTACTCTAGAGTCTATATCCGATTTCTTTGCAAGAGACAGCAGTTTTGTCGATTCAATAGATGGAATATAACGGCTGGAGATGTTTTTGATTAGCAGAGGTTTTTGCTGCCAGAAACAAGATAAAAACTCGTCTGCATCAAGACTTTCAACAGTTGTGATAATTTAGAAGTTCTCCCGTACTTAGCGTAAATCGTTCGCCTGTAAATCTGCGTTACCAATATAGTTTTTGGGAGTTAATTTTAACAATTGCGATTTTGCTTCATCCGGGAGTTCAAGACTTTTTATAAAATCTTGTAGAGTTTCTTTTGAAATAGATTTACCTCTAGTAAATGACTTCAGACGTTCGTATGAGTCATCAAGTCCATGTTTTCGCATTACAGTCTGAATCGGCTCCGCTAGAACCTCCCAGTTTTCATTTAAATCTCGGTCGAGGATAGTCTCATTAATTTCTAGCTTTGCTAGTCCCTTAAAAAGGGATTCTAAAGCGATCAATGTATATGCTAAGCCAACTCCAACATTCCTCAGAGTAGTGCTATCAGTTAAGTCACGCTGCATACGACTAATTGGCAGTTTACCTGAGAGGTAGTTTAAAATAGCGTTTGCAAGTCCAAGATTTCCCTCTGAGTTTTCGAAATCAATCGGATTTACCTTGTGCGGCATGGTTGAGGAGCCTACCTCACCGGCAATAGTAATTTGCTTAAAATAACCAAGAGAAATGTATTCCCAGATATCTCTACAGAAGTCTATTAAAATAGTATTTGTTCGACTAATAAGATGAAAGAGTTCTGCCATATAATCATGCGGCTCTATTTGAGTTGTATAAGTATTTTTATTTAATCCCAGGGACGTAATAAATTCCTCTGTGATCTTCTGCCAGTCTAAATCAGGATAAGCGACGAGATGAGCGTTATAATTCCCTACGGCACCATTCATCTTTCCAAAGTATTCAACCTTGGAAAGAGCGCTACTTGATTTTTTAAGTCTAGCTACTGTATTAGCAATTTCTTTCCCCATCGTAGTAGGACTTGCCGCTTGTCCATGTGTTCTAGATAACATTGAAACCTCTGCTAATGAAGTCGCAAGCTTAGTCAATATATCAATTAACTTATCTAGATTTGGTTCGATCACTTGAGAGATTCCGTCTTTTAACATAAGAGCATATGCTAAGTTATTAATGTCTTCGGACGTGCATGCAAAATGGATGAATTCACTAAACGGTGAGAGAGTTGCAATGTCTGATATCTTTTTCTTGAGATAGTATTCTACCGCCTTGACGTCGTGATTTGTTTCCAGTTCGATAGCCTTAACTTCAGCACCATTCTGCTCCGAAAAAGTTTCAATGAGAGTATTTAGAAAATTGTGATCGCTTTCCTTCAAGCAAGGAAGTTCTTCTAATTCCTTTACATTGGAGAGATGCTGAAACCATCGTACTTCAACAATGAGCCGATATTTTATGAGAGCAAGCTCACTAAAACTATTGGTGAGGCCGACAGATTTGTTTCTATAGCGACCATCAATGGGGGAGATAGCAGTGAGTGTCGTAAGATCCATTTGGTATCTCTAAAAATACAGTTGTTTAATTTTACACTAGGGCTTGGTTTTTCGATAGGTTCCTCGCAACTTCAACCATCTTTCGCCGCTGAAAAAAAAGTTTCCAACGCCGTCCCCCAAATTGATGCCAAAGAAATGCGGCTCGCACACCAGCAAGAAGCATGGCTCGGATTATTTTTTCATTATTATTTTTCCCGATGAAGTCTCTATCACCACTGATGTATATCTTGAAACGTAGTTTGCTAAGTGTGGTCGAATAAATCTCTGCTGCTCGAAAACAACGATTAAAGAGGTTTTCTGCAACATCTATCGCTGGTTCATCATCGATCCGAAGTTTCTCGTGGATTTGCATTAGCATAATTGAGTCTTTCTCTAATATTAATTGCAGTTGGATTATAGCGAATGTGTAACGAACAACGCGCGACTTTGTATAGGTATTTCCATCATTAAAAATGCTAATGAGGTTTTGTAAGCCTAATTTAAGCTCTGAAAGATCTGGATATATTTCGGTTAGATTTGAGGTGTCGAGGGAAAAAATAGAATTTGCAGATGCTTTCATATGCTTTTCGGAATATTGGCCGGTGACGGCTATTTCATCTGCTATATGAGCTGCTTGGATTATTGCAGCCATAGCGATGCATTGATTTCTAAAAGCTTCAGTTGTCATTTTTTCTCGTCGATGCCTTGTATTATTCCTCCGCCTATGCATTGTTCTTTTTTATAGAAAACTACCGATTGACCAGGCGTGATTGCTCTTTGAGGATCGGAGAAACTTACTTTAAAATAATTATTTAGCTTTATAATTTCACAAGTCTGGTTAGGTTGCCTATAACGAATTCTTGCATTACATACCAAGGGTAGTTTTGGAGTTTTTCCGGATATCCAAAAGCAATCCTGTAGCCGAAGTGCCGAAGAATATAAAGCAGGGTGCTTATTATTTTGAACAACAATCAAAGTGTTTTTAGAAAGATCTTTTTCTGCAACATACCATGGTGATTCTTCAGATTTTTGTAAACCACCAACACCAAGTCCCTTTCTCTGACCAATGGTGTAATACATTAGTCCCTCGTGCATCCCTAAATAACGACCATCTTTTGATCTGATTTCACCAGGATTAGCTGGAAGATATGTTTGCAGAAAGTCTTTAAATTTTCTCTCACCTATAAAGCATATGCCAGTAGAATCCTTTTTATCATGAGTTCTAAGGGAAGCTTTCTTCGCAATAGACCTTACTTCTTGCTTGGAAATGGATCCTAAGGGGAAAAGACTTTTCTCTAATTCTTTGTGCCCGACCATATACAAAAAATAGCTTTGATCTTTAGATGTATCTAGTCCTGTCATTAGAGTAGCTTTGCCAGATTGACTTCCTATACGGGCATAATGGCCAGTAGCGATTGAATCAGCCCCTAGTTCAACAGCGTAATCGAGAAATGCTCTAAACTTTATTTCTCTATTGCATATTATGTCTGGATTTGGTGTTCGACCGGAACTATATTCACTGAGAAAATACTCAAATACATTATCCCAATATTCCGAAGCAAAGTTCGCTGTGTGTAACTTGATTCCCAATTTTTCGGCGACTGATTCTGCGTCTGATAAATCTTCCATTGCGGTACAGTATTCAGTTCCATCATCTTCATCCCAATTTTTCATAAAAAGCCCTTCTACCTCATAACCTTCTTGCTGAAGTAATAGTGCCGCTACTGAAGAGTCCACTCCTCCGGACATTCCAACGATGATTTTTCTAACAGATTTCTGTTTCATGATGAATTTATCATTAAAGATCACAATAAAAGGGCATTATAATTTTTAGTTCACTAGCCAAAGTGGCTCTAATACTTAGAATATTATTTGAAGAGATCTACAGGGTAGATTACCCCAGACCGATGCCATTTGATCGCCTCCAACACTATGGGTGCTCTAAGCTGATCAGACAAGGTCACGATCTCCTCAAGACGAAGCCAGTGAGTTGAAAGAATATCAGAATCTAGTTCAGCAGTTTTATCAAGCTCAATTGGATCCGCTAGAAAAGTGTGACGAAGATAGGTTTTTCCCATGGAATTATGAACAAAAGCAATTCCTAGGAGTCCGATTATTGAGACTTTCCACCTTGTCTCTTCAAGTGTTTCTCTAATCGCCGCTTCTAAAATAGTTTCTCCTGGCTCAAGATGGCCGGCGGGCTGATTAAACACTGGAATCTTTCTTTGCTTATCTATTTCTTTCACTAATAGATAGCAATCATTATCAAAGATAACTGTTGCTGCAGTAATCGCCGGTGACCAAGACATAAGCTTGTTCTCTATAAAAAAAGTGTATTAAGTTTACTTAGAGGGAAGGTGAAATGGAAATAAAGCAAAATTCGCCAGGAGATAAGTTACCTAGTTCAATTTCACCAATTTTAGTTCTGACTAATCTTAGAGTAGGGAATCCGACAGCAGCAGTCATGCGACGTATTTGTCGATTTCGGCCTTCTTGAATCGACATGCGTATCCAGCTATCTGGAATTGATCTCCTGTATCGTACTGCTGGCTTGCGTTCCCAGATGCCTGGTGGTGGAATCGCTTTGACTATAGCGGGGCGAGTATATCCATCATTTAAAAGAACACCAATCTGAAGGTTAGCTAAGGCGTCCCGAGATATTTTCCCCTCAACCTGGACTAGATATGTTTTCCAAAGTTTATTTTTTGGATTAGTTATTCGTTGGATAAGCATTCCGTCTTTCGTTAGGATTAAGAGGCCTTCCGAATCGTAGTCTAGTCTTCCCGCCACTCTATAACCTCGATGATCAATGAAATCCGCGATAGTTTGACGAGGGATCTCAGCAGATCGGTCGGTGAACTGACTTAGAACTCGAAAAGGTTTATTGAACAAAATAATCTTGTGCATAAAAATTAATTAATTCTTTTTGTCAAATTGTCTATTGGTTGAGGGGGCAGACCTCAAAAAAAATTGATAGAATTGTCATTCAAAGTTGTATCATATGCATCTTTAATTGAATATAAACTTTCCAAATATATGGAGTAAATCATGGGGTATGAGCACATTAAAGTGCCGGATATTGGCGAAAAAATAGTAGTTAACGACGACCACAGTTTAAGTGTGCCCGATCAACCTATAATTCCTTATATTGAAGGAGATGGAATTGGCGTAGATATCTCCCCAGTAATGATTAACGTTGTCAACGCTGCTGTAGAAAAAGCTTATGGGGTAAGCCGAAAAATATCGTGGATGGAGATTTTTACTGGTGAAAAAGCTGCAGAATTATACGATGGAGAGTGGTTCCCCGCGGAGACACTCGATGCTATCCGAGAATTCTCTGTCGCAATAAAAGGTCCTCTTACCACTCCGGTCGGAGGTGGATTCCGATCTCTAAATGTGGCTTTGCGACAAGAACTTGACCTCTACACTTGTCTGCGACCCGTTCGTTGGTTTGATGGTGTTCCGTCACCAGTTAAAGATCCTGGCTCCTGTGACATGGTTATTTTTCGCGAGAATTCTGAAGATATTTATGCCGGTATTGAATATCAGGCTGGGTCAGAAGAAGCAAAAAAGGTAGTAGATTTTATAGTTAGTGAAATGGGCGCTACAAAAATAAGATTTCCGCAAAATGTTGGTATTGGAATTAAACCAGTGTCAGTTGAAGGAACTAAAAGGCTTGTTAGAAAAGCGATACAGTATGCTATAGAGCAAGATTTACCTTCGGTAACTTTGGTTCACAAGGGTAATATAATGAAATTTACTGAAGGAGCTTTTCGAGATTGGGGATATGAACTTGCAATTGAAGAATTTGGAGGAGAATTGCTTGATGGAGGACCTTGGGTCTCTCTTAAAAACCCCAATACTGGTAGAGATATCATAATTAAAGATGTCATCGCAGACGCCATGCTTCAGCAGGTTCTGACACGTCCCAAGGAATACAGTGTGGTCGCAACGCTAAATTTAAATGGTGACTATCTTTCAGACGCACTTGCTGCTCAAGTTGGAGGAATTGGAATTGCACCAGGTGCAAATTTATCTGATTCGATTGCTTTATTTGAAGCAACGCATGGAACGGCGCCAAAATACGCAGGTTTAGATAAGGTCAATCCAGGTTCACTAATTCTATCTGCCGAAATGATGCTCCGCCATTTAGGTTGGAATGAGGCGGCGGATCTAATCATTAAAGGAATGAATGGAGCCATACAAAATGGGACAGTGACCTATGATTTTGAACGCTTGATGGAAGATGCTTCACTTGTTTCATGTTCCGAATTTGGGAATTGTATTATTCAGGCAATGTGAATTCAGGATATATGGCATCAATGGAAGAGATCATTAGTAAATCACTATGACTAGGCTTACTAGCTCCAGCGATGGGCAACAAGATTCTTCAGGGGGGTTAGTCCTTGAGGAGGTCAAGCCCAAGGTAAAAAAGCCGCCTTTGTTTAAGGTCGTCTTGCTCAATGATGATTACACTCCCATGGAATTCGTTATAGAAGTTTTAGAAATATTTTTCCTAATGAATCGTGAGAAGGCAACGCAAGTTATGCTAATGGTGCATACAAAAGGGAAGGGTGTCTGTGGAATATACACTAGGGACGTGGCTGAGACTAAATCTACGCAAGTAAATGAATATGCACGAAGCTATGAACATCCTTTATTATGTCAAGTTGAAACTGCAGAACAGGAATAGTCTGTAGGAGATTATTAATGCTGAGTAAGGAATTGGAGCAAACGATAAACGAGGCATTTCGTAGCGCGAAAGTAAAGCGTCACGAATTCATGACAGTAGAGCATCTACTCATTGCACTATTGGATAACAATGACGCGATTAGAGTGCTCAAAGCATGTAATGTTGATATTGGCGGCCTGAGGGCAGACCTAATCGAATTTATAGATTCTACGACACCGCTTATCTCACCCGAAGATGAAATTGAAACTCAACCAACATTAGGATTTCAAAGAGTTTTACAAAGAGCGGTGTTTCATGTTCAGTCCTCTGGTAAGAATGAAGTTACCGGTGCTAATGTTTTGGTAGCCATTTTTTCTGAGCAGGAAAGCCAAGCTGTTTTCTTTTTAAAGACACAAAATGTTTCTAGGCTAGATGTAGTGAACTTCATTACTCATGGAATTTCGAAGTTTGAAGAAGAAAGTGAGGAATCGACCACTGAAAATCCCGATAATGGAGATCAGCCATCAGAGTCGACACCGCTGGAGACTTATGCGGCGAACCTTAATCAGCAAGCAAAGGATGGATCAATAGACCCTCTAATTGGACGTCTTACAGAAGTGGAAAGGGTGGCACAAGTTTTAGGGAGGAGAAGAAAAAATAATCCTTTATTAGTCGGCGAATCAGGGGTCGGGAAAACGGCTATAGCGGAAGGTTTGGCGAAGTTAATTGTTGATGGGGATGTGCCAGATGTTTTAAAGGAATCAGTAGTATATTCTTTGGACCTAGGTGCGCTACTTGCTGGGACAAAATATAGAGGCGATTTTGAAAAGCGGTTTAAAAGCTTAATTTCTCAACTAAAGACTGAAAAGGGTGCGATTCTTTTTATCGATGAAATTCATACTATTATCGGTGCCGGCGCAGCTTCTGGGGGCGTGATGGACGCAAGTAATTTGCTTAAGCCTCTGCTTACTTCTGGAAGCATGAAATGTATCGGTTCCACAACCTTTCAGGAGTATCGCGGCATTTTCGATAAAGATAAGGCCTTGAGCCGACGTTTTCAAAAGATTGATGTACTTGAGCCTAGTATTGATGATGCTTATAAGATATTGAAAGGACTGAAGAGTCGTTTCGAAGAGCATCATAAACTTCGTTATACAGACAGAGCTCTTCGGACGGCAACAGAATTGTCTGCAAGGTATATAACAGATAGATTTTTGCCGGATAAGGCGATTGATGTTATTGATGAAGCTGGCGCATACCAGCAATTGCAGTCAGCATCAAAGCGTAAGAAGGTCATTGGAGTTGGCGACATTGAAGCCACAATATCTAAAATTGCGCGCATACCACCTAAAACGGTTAGTTCAGATGATAAAACGATACTTGAAAAACTGGAAAAAAACTTACAACTAGTAGTTTTTGGACAAGATAAAGCTATATCAAGTCTGGCAGCTTCAATTAAGTTGGCGCGAGCGGGGCTTCGATCTATAGATAAACCCATCGGTGCATTTTTATTAGCGGGACCAACGGGTGTTGGTAAAACCGAGGTTACTCGGCAATTAGCGCTTTTGCTTGGCTTGGAGCTTGTTCGGTTCGATATGTCTGAGTACATGGAGCGACATACAGTTTCTAGGCTTATTGGAGCTCCGCCAGGATATGTCGGCTTTGATCAAGGAGGATTGTTGACAGATTCTGTAACTAAAAATCCACACTCTGTAGTATTGCTAGATGAAGTGGAGAAGGCTCACCCGGAAGTTTTTAATTTGCTTCTTCAAGTTATGGATCATGGAACCTTAACCGATAACAATGGTCGAAAAGCAGACTTTCGCAACGTTATCTTGGTTATGACTACGAATGCAGGAGCTGAAAGCATTAGTCGCAGGTCGATCGGTTTTACTAATCAAGATCATAGTACAGATGGTTTAGAGGCAATAAATCGTATCTTTACTCCGGAATTTAGGAATCGGTTGGATGACATTGTTCAGTTTCAACCTCTATCCGAAGATGTGATTTTAACAGTAGTCGATAAATTTTTAACCGAACTTCAGGGGCAATTAGATGAAAAACGAGTAATGCTGGACGTGGACTTAGACGCCAGACACTGGCTTGTTGATAAAGGGTATGACAAAAATATGGGCGCTCGACCTATGGAAAGGGTAATCCAAGAACACATTAAGAAACCACTGGCCGAGTTAATTTTGTTTGGGGAGCTTTCAAAGCGGGGTGGTAGTGCTGCAGTGCGCCTTAGCAAAGATGAAGATTCTCTAGTGATTTCTGTTAAGGAGACGGAACCTGAGCTTATTGAAAGTTAGTTTTCACTAGCTTTGGAATCAACGTTCTCTATATGTAATTCTTCCCTTAGATAGGTCATAGGGAGTTAATTCTACCCGCACACTGTCACCAGTTAGTATCCGGATATAATTTTTTCGCATCTTACCGGAAATGTGAGCTGTAACTACATGTCCATTTTCCAGTTTCACTCGAAACGTAGTATTGGGTAGCGTGTCGATAACTTCACCTTCCATTTCAATCTGATCTTCTTTTGGCATGAAATTGTCATTCCTTATAAAAACAGCCGGCATTTTGCCGGAATTTTACTCTCGGTGCTAGCGAACTAGATACGTTGATTAATGCCAATCGCCTTTTTTGTAAAGTTGAAGCGGTTTAAATAGCGATTTGTATGACATTTTTTGGCAATCTTTAATCCAGTATCCAAGATAAACGTAATTTAAGGATAGTGCTTTTGCATATTCTACTTGCCATAAAATTGAATAGCTTCCTAAACTCCTATCCTCGATATCTGGATCAAAGAAAGTATAGATTGCGGATATTCCATCATTTAAAACGTCGATAACTGAAATGGCTAAAAGTTTTTCTTTATATTTGAATTTATAATATTCTGTGCACGTGAGCGCGTTATTTAAAAATGATTCATATTGTTCTCTAGTGGGTGGATACATATCTCCATCAGCGTGCCTAAGTGTTATATATTTTGAATATAAGTTGTAAGCATCTTGGCTTAGAATGCTGTCACATAATTCAATATGAATATCTTGATTTCGTTTAATTGTTCTTCGTTGGCTCCTGTTTGGCAAAAAATCGTTCACTACAATTCTTGCCGGTATGCATTCGTTGCACCTAGTGCAGTGAGGCCTGTATAGATGGTTTCCACTCCGTCTGAATCCCACCAAGGAAAGACTAGTATATAAAGCAACATCGATGTTTTGTCTGGGATCTACAAATAAGGTGGTAGCTTCTTTGTTAGGCAGGTAGCTGCAGGTATGCGGGTAAGTAGTATATACTTTCAGATCCTTAAGTTTTGAAGTCAATTTAGAGCGCTCGGACCATTTTCAAAATCTATGGAAGCTTCTGTAACCTCATCAGAAATAAAAGTTCTAAGTAGTGTCTCAAAATCCATTCTGCTTATAGATCTAGCGCCAAGAGAAGTTAGATGATTTGTCTCAATCTGGCAATCAATCAATTGAAATTTATTAATAGTTAAAATGTTTACGAGCTCGATAAGAGCAACTTTTGACATATTTGGCTTGATCGTAAACATGGATTCTCCAAAAAATATTTTGCCTAACGCTATCCCATATAATCCTCCTTGTAGACTCCCATTTAGGTCGTAAATTGATACGGAATGTGCGATACCACTATGGTGCAGATCGATATATGCTTGTTGCATCTCCCCATTTAGCCAAGTCCCACCATCAGCTTTTCTCGTTAATGCGCACTGCTCTACGACATTTGAGAAATCTTTGTCAAAAAAAACTCTATATTCCCTTCTTTTAAGAACTTTGCGCATTGATCGTGAAATGTGCAACTCGTTTAAAAACAATACTGATCTCGGATTTGGTGTCCACCATAATATAGGATTAGGCGACTCGTACCACGGGAAAATACCTAATTTATAGGCATTTAGCAGTCTTTCGGGAGTTAGATCTCCTCCGGCTGCTAAGAGTCCGTTCGGTTCGATTAATGCTTGGTGAGTAGGTGGGAAGTGCGCCTTATCTTTACTCAGTATCGTAAGCCTATCCATTAGTAAATAGTTATCTTATTTAAGAGATAAGTGGTCTAGTTAATTAAGTTCACTAAGGTACTTGTCAGCATCTAGAGCTGCCATGCAACCAGAACCAGCGGATGTAACCGCTTGCCGATAAATTCGATCAGTTACATCACCAGCAGCGAAAACACCCGGTAGGCTAGTAACTGTTGCTCCGCCTTCATCCCCTGATTGAATTTTTATATATCCATCTGTCATATCCAGTTGATGATCAAATATACTTGTATTTGGCTTGTGTCCAATTGCTATAAATAAGCCTTCGAGTTTCTCCTCAGATATTTCATCATTTTCTATAGATCTAATTTTAATTCCTGTGACGCCACTAGCATTTCCTAATACTTCATGCAAAGTATGGTTCCAAAGGATTTTTATCTTGCCCTGACGTTCTTTCTCAAACAACCTAGCTTGAAGAATTTTCTCAGCTCTTAGTGAATCTCTTCTATGGATCAAAAGAACATTCGATGCAATATTAGATAGATACAATGCTTCCTCGACAGCAGTATTGCCACCTCCGACTACTGCTACAGTCTGATCTTTATAGAAAAATCCATCACATGTTGCGCATGCGCTAACTCCTCTTCCCATGAATTCTTCCTCGCTAGGAAGGCCCAAATACTGAGCAGATGCTCCCGTAGCAATAATCAAGGCATCGCAACTATATGTCGCTGATCCTCTAAGCATCATAGGGCGAGCTTTTAGATCCACTTTTTCAATATGGTCCACCAGTATCTCTGTATCAAATCTTTCACAATGCTCCTTCATGTCGTTCATTAATAATGGCCCTTGAAGATTGTGTACGCCGCCAGGCCAATTCTCTACATCTGTAGTTGTTGTCAACTGCCCACCTTGTTGAATACCGGTAATCAATACTGGATTTAAATTAGCTCGCGCAGCATATATCGCAGCGGTATAGCCTGCAGGTCCTGATCCTAGAATAATTAGCGAGTAGTGTTTAATTTGTTCCATAAGTTGTTTCCAGAAAATTACTGTTAAATAATGTTAGAGCATTAAGGATAGATTAATAAAGTGTTGCTTTGATAAAACCTGATTGATTTTATTATAAATAAACAAACGGACATTAAAATTAAAAGTAAACTTTTGATTTAACAGATATAATCTTAATCCAATTATCTTTAATAAAGATAATCAATTTTAGTTATTATTTGAGAGAATAATTTGCATGCCTAATAGAGCTGAAACTTATAATGTGCTTATTAATCGCTTAAAGGAGGCAGCGTTTATCTCGATAGGAGCGATAAATGCCTACATTATTCTCTCCTTGGTAAGTCATAACTCTTCCGATCCAGGTTGGTCTACTACGGGATCTGGCTCCCATATCTATAATCTGGGTGGTATAGCGGGTGCCTGGATCTCAGATATCTTGTTCTCTTTAGTTGGATATATGGCTTATTTTTTTCCTGTACTTCTTATTTACAGGTTTTTTCGTCTCTTGCTCATGCCGCAGATAAGGGGAGATTTTTCTGCATTAAATCTTTCTATACGCACTTTGGGCTTGATTTTAGTAATAATAGCTGGTGCTTCGCTTTTGTCGATGAATGTTTTTGACGTCGCCTCGATGCCTCAGGGCGCGGGTGGAATTGTTGGGATTATCTCCGGGAGTGCAGCTCTTGAAGCGTTTAATGTTGCAGGAGGTCGCTTACTTCTAGTGGGGACGTTGCTTTTTGGGTTTACCATATTAAGCGATTTAAGTTGGCTAAGCGTTATTGATCAAGTGGGAGAGAAAACAATTAAAGCTTATGAGCTTCTGGTGTCCTCTATGCTCATTTTGATGAAGAACATTGAATCCAAACAAATTCGAAATCGCCAAGCGAGAGCTAGAAAAGTTGAAATTGCAAAGCATGTAGAAAGAGAAAATAAACGAAAACCTCGTCGCATAAAACTACCAAAAAAAGAGAAAGAGAAAAGTGATCGTGCTGAAAAAGAGCGCCAGCAAAAATTGTTTCAGACCCCCGTTTCAGGAGAGCTTCCGGCCTTACAGTTGCTTGATGATGCATCTAAAGATCTTGATAAAGGTTATTCAGCTGAAGCCTTACAGGGTTTATCCAAACTTCTTGAATTAAAGCTTTCTGATTTTGGAGTTAGTGCAGAGGTCACGTCAGTTTATCCAGGCCCCGTAATTACGCGTTTTGAAATTCAACCCGCAGCAGGAGTAAAGGTTTCTAGAATCTCAAATTTAGCGAAGGATCTTGCACGATCACTTTCAGTAATTTCTGTTCGTGTAGTTGAAGTGATACCGGGAAAAAGCGCAGTTGGCATTGAGATTCCAAATGAACATCGGGAGATTGTAAATTTTAAAGAAGTCTTATCATCCAAAGCATTCGACAAATCGAAATCACCTTTGAGTTTAGCTCTTGGCCATGATATTTCAGGCCAGCCTGTAGTTGCAGATCTTGCGAAGATGCCGCATTTGCTAGTAGCTGGGACGACTGGGTCAGGGAAGTCAGTAGGCGTGAATTGCATGTTAATGAGCCTATTATATAAGGCATCTCCAAGTGACGTGAGACTGATTTTAGTGGATCCTAAAATGTTAGAACTTTCTGTTTATGATGGAATACCTCATTTACTTACACCAGTCATTACCGATATGAAGGATGCGGCAAATGGCCTTCGATGGTGTGTTGCAGAGATGGAGAGAAGATATAAATTAATGGCTTCGTTGGGAGTGCGAAATCTTTCTGGTTACAACAAGAAGATTTCCGATGCTAATAATAAAGGAAGTGGCATACCTGACCCTTTGTGGAATCCTGATGATAGTTCTTTATCGGAAAATAATATAGACGCACCCAATCTAGAGGAACTTCCAGCCATTGTAGTCGTTATTGATGAATTCGCTGATATGATGATGATTGTGGGTAAGAAAGTTGAGCAACTAATTGCGAGGATCGCGCAGAAGGCTCGAGCCGCCGGAATACACCTTATCTTAGCCACACAGAGACCATCTGTAGATGTTATCACTGGGCTCATAAAGGCCAATATACCAACCAGAATTGCATTTCAAGTGAGTTCTAAGGTGGATTCTAGAACCATACTTGATCAAGGAGGTGCCGAGCAATTGTTGGGGCATGGTGATATGCTATTTCTTCCTCCAGGATCTGGAGTGCCAACAAGGGTTCATGGTGCCTTTTGCTCTGATGACGAAGTCCACAGAGTGGCGGCTGATTGGAAAAATCGAGGAGATCCAGCTTATATTTCTGATCTTATCGATGAAGGTCGAAATGTTGCCGTTATGCCTAATGAAATTCAATCAGAGACGAACTCGAAGGACCATGAATTGGATCCTCTATATGATGAAGCCGTCAGTTATGTAACTAAGAGTAGACGAGCCTCTATCTCTAGTGTGCAGCGCAAACTTCGTATTGGATACAATCGAGCAGCCCGGTTAATAGAATCTATGGAGAAGGCTGGTGTGGTAACAGAAATGGCATCTAACGGCCAGCGTGAAGTTATTGCACCACCTCCTGTGAGTAGTTAATGTTAAATAAAAGATTGTTTTTACTATTCATTGCCTTTTCTTTTTTTCACAATTTGTCTGCGGCAAATTCTGATGAAGAGCAGTTCGATGTTCTCTTCTCTTGGTTGGATAGCTTTACCTCTCTTTCTGGCACTTTCAGACAAACGCAATTAAGTGCTTATGACGGATTTTCGCTAGAATCTACTGGAGATTTTAGGTGTCTCAAGCCTAGTTATTTCAGGTGGCATCAAATTGCACCGGATGATCAACTGGTGCTAAGTGATGCGGAATTTATCTGGCATTATGATAAAGACTTAGAGACGGTGGCTCGACGAAAGATTTCCGATCAAATGGCTTCACTGCAGGTTTTACTAGGCGATTCGACTTCTATAAAAAACGAATATTCTATCGTTTCACCTACTACGGGTTATTATCACCTAACTCCCCGGAGTCCAAATTCTAACTTTAAGATGGTTCGTCTGTATTTTACCAAACATGAATTGTCTCAAATTGAAATAATTGATCGGCTAGGTCAAGAGCAGAAAATAGAGCTTTCACACCTTCGATATAACCCATCACTTACAGCGCAAGATTTTGTTGTAAATGCATCAGAAAACGCGGAACTTCTGTACGATGGAAACTTCTAACTCCCCTAATCAGGAATTGTTTGATACGCGTCATCCTGACGAGCAGATATCAGAATTCTCAAAGTCAGCTGATTCCATCAGTACAATTCCATTTGCCGCTGAAGTTCGGCCGCACAGTCTGCAAGCTTTTTTTGGACAAGATCATTTAATTGGCGAACAAATGCCATTGAGACTTTCTATTGATTCTGGCGATATCCACTCGATGATCCTATGGGGTCCTCCAGGCGTAGGAAAGACCACTTTGGCTAGAATAGCCGCTAATGAGGCTAAAGCATCACTCATTGAGCTTTCAGCAGTCATGGCTGGCATGGCGGATATTAGACAGGCAATTGAATCCGGAAAAAATAACATCAAGGTAGGAAAGAAAACACTAGTTTTTGTAGATGAAGTTCATCGTTTTAATAAGAATCAACAAGATAGTTTTCTTCCACATATCGAAAATGGAACAATTATCTTTATCGGAGCAACGACAGAGAATCCTTCATTTGAAATAAATAATGCGCTTCTTTCTAGATGTAGCGTTTATAAATTAGAGGCGCTATCAACCGAAACTCTGATTCGACTATTTAAGGAAGCTTTGAACTTAGCAAACCGCTCAAGTATATATTTTTCGGATGAGCAATTAGAGAAAGTTGCAATAAATTCAGATGGTGACGCTAGGAAAGGATTGAATGTTCTAGAACTCATTTTAGAAGCGCTAGAAAATGAATCTAAAGATAAGCAAGAACTATCTGACAAGTTATTCGCGCAGATATTTCAGGCTAGCGTACGTCGTTTTGATAAAAAGGGTGATTATTTTTACGATTTTATTAGTGCACTGCACAAGTCTGTCAGAGGTAGTGCTCCGGATGCCGCTCTATATTGGTTTTGCCGTCTAATAGACGGGGGTTGCGACCCAATATATATTGCAAGGAGAGTAGTCCGAATGGCATCGGAAGACATTGGTAATGCAGATCCGCAAGCATTAAGTATTGCTTTGAACTCTTGGCAAGTTCAAGAGCGCCTCGGTAGTCCTGAGGGAGAATTAGCTATTGCACAAGCTATTGTCTATCTATCTTGCGCACCAAAGAGTAATGCTGTTTATAAAGCGTTTAATAACGCTAGATCAACCGTTCAAAATAGTAATAGCCTTGAAGTTCCAATCCACTTAAGGAATCCCACAACTAATTTAATGGCAGAACTCAATCACGGTTTAGAGTATAGATATAGTCATGATGAAGAGGGGAGTTATTCTGCTGGAGAATCTTACTTTCCAGAAATCTTAAAGGATTCTCTGTTTTATGAGCCAACTGATAATGGCATTGAATCGGACATAAAAGAGAAGCTGAAGGAACTTAGGCTTAGAGATCAGAGAAGTTTACAGAAGCGTTATCCATGAGACCACAGTATCACCTCAGCTTTTGATCGAGTACAATTCAATTTCTAATTCGCTGGAACCGATCTCGAATCTTTCCAGCCTAATTTAAGCAGATCAAGAAATCTTGTGACAAATAAATGTTAGATATCAAAGAAATAAGAAGTAACCCAGCGCTTGTGGTTGATAGGCTTTTAAAAAGGGGAGTGGTTTTTGATACTGAAACCTTCTCTAGTCTTGATTCAAAAAGAAAAGCAGCTGTTGTTAGAAGTCAGAGTCTTCAGGCCGAGCGAAAGGTGATATCTGGAAAAGTTGGTCAGTTGATCAAGGAGGGGTATTCCGTAGATGATGCCAAAGCAGAAGTCGCTGATAATTTGCAAAAATTAGAAAGCAGTTTAGAAGAGGCTAATACCGAATCTTCGTTGATCCAATCGGAAATCGATAAATTTATTTTGGAGATACCTAATCTGCCGGATGATTCGGTCCCCAAAGGATCTTCTGAAGAAGATAATGTGGAGATTTATCGATGGGGTGAACCAAAGACTTTTGATTTTGAGATATTAGATCATGTTGCTCTGGGAGAAGGTCTTGGCGATTACGATTCCGAGATGGCAAGCAAGATTGCAGGATCAAGATTTTCAGTTTTATATGATGGCTTGGCTAGATTGCATCGCGCGCTAATTCAATTCATGTTGGACAAGCATATTTCAGATTTTGGGTATCAAGAAATATATGTTCCCTATTTGGTAAATTCTGACTCATTGTATGGCACAGGTAATCTTCCAAAGTTTGAAGAAGATTTGTTCAAAATTGAAGGTGACCAAAACTTTTACCTTATACCTACTGCTGAAGTACCGGTTACTAATGTGGCAAGAGATAGAATTTTTGAGGCAGGCGACTTTGTTAATAACGGGATCAGATATGTTTGTCATACCCCTTGCTTTAGAAGTGAAGCCGGTAGCTATGGCCGCGATACTCGAGGAATGATCAGGCAGCACCAATTTGATAAGGTTGAATTAGTCCAGCTAGTCCCGGCGTTTAGAGGAGAAGGCGCACTCGAGGAATTGACGTCTCATGCGGAATCTATTCTCCAGGCCCTCGAGCTGCCATATAGAAAGGTTCTATTATGTGGCGGGGATATGGGATTTTCTTCCCAAAAAACTTATGATCTAGAGGTTTGGCTGCCAGCGCAGCAGGCATATAGAGAAATCTCCAGCTGTTCTCTATTTGGAGACTTTCAAGCACGGAGGATGCGAGCGAGATGGCGTAATCCGGAGAATGGAGAGGTCGAGCTAATTCATACTCTAAATGGGTCAGCTTTAGCAGTTGGTAGAACCTTGGTAGCGTTGCTAGAGAATGGCCAGAAAAAAAATGGTTCAATCGCAATTCCTAGAGCATTACAGCCCTATATGAGAGGCATTGACACATTGACAAAAAGTTAAAAAATTACCCTTTCTGCTAGTCTATTTAATAGAAGAAAACGTATTGTCGGCTTTAACAATTGTAATTTCTGAGGCGTCTAGAAATTTATTTTTTCATACTGTTTATGATTCTATGTTAAGGCTTTTGCGCAGTAGGCCCGTTTTTTAATGCTAATTCAGATGATGTACTCTTTTCCATTTTGTTGCTTGAAAAATGGATCAGGTCTGCCAGAATATTTCCGGCTTCCTGAAGGAAAAAATCCACACCTGCGTCATCGTCCAGAGAATTTTCAGTGTCCTCGTTCTGATCTAGCTGGTTTATATTATCTATTTTTTCTAAGCCTTTTTGTCGACGTCGGTTATTTTCTATTTCAAGAGCACGGGCTTCTCTGTCTAACCTTCTTGTTTTTCGATCAACTTCATTTAAGGATACTTCTGTATTAGCTCTATTCTGGTTTGAAAAGATGACCCTTTCTTTAAGAGAGATGAAATCTGGATTTATCTTTCTTCTTTCTAGAGACCTAGAATTTATATAAGGAACAATTTCAGAAAAGTCACCATAGACTCGGTGTCTTACAGGGCTTATTTGGTCCCACTCCAGAGCATAATCAAGTGCGCTTTCACCAATGTCTTCTGGATTATAAACAGATGGAAAAGCAACATCTGGGACGACGCCTCTATTTTGCGTACTCGCACCCGAAATCCTATAGAATTTGCTCTCGGTTATCTTTAGCTGCCCAGAAGATAGGGGAATTAATGTCTGAACGGTGCCTTTCCCGAAAGAGCGTTCTCCTACAATGATGCCTCTTCCATAATCTTGGACAGCTCCAGAGAAAATTTCAGACGCAGAAGCGCTTAGACGGTTGATCATTACTAATAACGGCCCATTATAGTAAGGGCCTTTTTTACGCTTCCCGTCACGCCAAATTCTTTTTGACGAGTGCTTTATTTGAACTGTTGGGCCATATTCTATAAATAATCCAGTCAGGTCATTTGCTTCTTGAAGAGATCCTCCTCCATTGTCACGAAGGTCAATGACAAGGCCTGCTATTTGTTCATCTCGTAACTCCAATAAAAGCTTTTCGACATCGCGTGTGGTGCTTTTGTAGTTTGGATCTCCGGAACGCAAACCTTCAAAGTCGATATAAAAAGTAGGTAGTTCTATTACTCCTATTTTTATTTCTTTTTCATCTGACTTAATCTTAATGATCGAACTCCGGGCTGATTGCTCTTCAAGTTTCACTTTATTACGCACTATTGATATAGTTTTTCTTGAGTCAGCACTTTTGTTCGCGGGTATTACTTCTAGACGGACTGTAGTCCCCTTAGGTCCGCGAATAAGTTCCACGACATCATCTAATCGCCAGCCGATTACATCATCGATAGGTCCTTTTTGATCTTGCCCTACGCCTACAATTCTATCCGATGGCTTAAGCTCCCCCTGTTTTTCCGCTGGTCCAGCTGAGATCAGTCTTTGTACTTTAGTATATTCGTCCTCCTGCATGAGCAGTGCGCCTATTCCCTCTAAAGACAGGCTCATATTGATATTGAAATTTTCAGAACTCCTGGGAGACATATATTTTGTATGTGGATCGTACAATTCTGTAAGAGAATTAACATACAAACCGAAGACATCCATTGAATTGTATTGTTCTATCGTTTTTAATTGTCTTTCATATCGCTTTCTCAACAGGTCGACCGTGTCGCTAAAATTCTTATCTGTCAAAGTTAAACTAAGCACCTGATTTTTAATATGTTTACGCCAATTATCACTTAAAGCTTCATTAGTGTTAGCCCATTCGCGGGACTCAAGATCAGTGTTTAAATACTCATCAACGGTATAATCCATCTCGGAAATGTAGCGGGGTAGTGCTTCAAGCATATTACCAATTCTTTTATTTGCACGCGCTTTAAACGTATTAAATATTTCGATGCTCTGTGAGGTGTCGAGGATATTACGCTTATTAGCATGCCTCTCAGCATTTGAAGAAAACTTGTCAATATCGGATTTACTAAAGTAAAGCTTGCCAGGATCTAACTTTTCGAAGTATCGAGTTAAATGTAGCGCGGCAAGCTGCTGATTATAGGGTGCTTTAGAGTAGTGTCTTTTTTCAAGGTTATCAATAAGTTCCTTGTATGCTGATTTTTGCGAATCACTAAAGGCTAAATTTTCCCCTAGAGAGTAATTTGGAGCGAAAAAGAATAATATCAGGCCGATTACGGCTGATTTTTTTCTAAAGTTTTTATTGATTATTGATCCCGCCATGGTGGTTCTGCTCAAAGGAGTGCAACTAATCCTAGTCTACCTCGGTTTGCATTAGGTCAAACTACGGAGATATTGTAAATAATGACGTAAACTGCTAAATAAAGACAATGAAAATTAGCCTTTAAGGCTATCTTCCTATGGTGGCGCAAAGTCGATGATAATAAAACCCTCTGGGAAAACCCTAGGTGCAGCTATTACTGAAATAGATCTATCTAGGCCACTAAGCAACGAAGCTATTTCTCTAATAAGAGATGCATGGTTGGAATATCATGTGATCTTTTTTCCTGAACAGGTTCTTGATCATGATCAACTTTTAAAGTTTTCGCTTGCTCTTGGCCCATTCGGTGAGGATCCCTTTATCGAACCAATCGAAGGGAGACGAAATATTCTAGCGATACAAAGAAAAGCAACTGAGAAGAGTCCACTATTCGCAGAAAATTGGCATACAGATTGGAGTTTTCAGGCAAAGCCTCCCGCGGGCACATGCCTATATGGAATCGATATACCGCCTGTAGGAGGGGATACGCTCTTCGCGGATCAAATATATGCGCTATCAGAGATGCCAAAGGATCTTTTTCATCAGATTGAGGGGCGTTTCGCGGTGCATTCAGCTAAGTTGGCGTATGCACCCGACGGAATGTACGGAGATTCTGACAGGAGCTCTGATAGGAGTATGTCAATAAAATCGTCTCAGTTAGCATATGACACTCAAAGACATCCATTAATAAAGACGCATCCCGAGACAGGT
>CAJXCR010000007.1 GCA_913051825.1 uncultured Halieaceae bacterium | reverse complement strand
ATTTGACGAATTTTTAAAACTCTTTTTTACAGGAAATGCAAGGAACACTCTAGAAAGCATAATTAATTACTCTCTGCTAGATTATTTTTTCCCAGACCTGCAAGCCCAAATGACGAAACAGAGTAAGTGGAGCAATCTAATTAAGAATGCATGTGCAGATACCGACTTAAGAATTTATCAAGGTAAAAGTGTAACCCCTGCATTTCTTCTGGCAGTAATGTTGTGGCCAAGATTATCTACCATTATCAATAAGAATCCGAATGGAAGGCGAGATCCATTCACAACGCTTCAGTCAGCCATATCTGAAGTAATTGCAAAATCAAATTCTCTAATGACTATACCAAAGCGTTTTTGTACTTCTATAAGAGAAATATGGGAAATGCAATATTACCTAGAGCACAGTAAAAGACAAAAAGCTATATATTTAATGACAAAGCGAAGATTCCGCGCAGGATATGATTTGCTTGTATTACGAGAAAGAGTTGGGGACTGCAGTGCTGGGCTGGAACATCGCTGGAATCAGCTACAAAATAACCATAAAAAAAATTTAAAATCTCTCTATAGTAAAAAAGCTCACAGATCTAGAGATGATCACCATCAATTTCTCAGGTAGAGGAGCAGAGTCTTGATTAGCTGTTATATTGGACTTGGATCTAATTTAAATCAACCCGCTGACCAACTGCGGGCAGCATGCGTGCGTTTACAGACCATACCGAAGTCAAATTTGATTTGCACATCTTCTGTTTACAGAACTAGCCCTGTGGGGAAGCTTGACCAGCCTGATTTTCTTAATGCCGCGGTAAAACTTGACACAAAACTCCCCATTTTATCACTTTTAGACACTCTTCAAGAGATTGAAAAGACACAAGGAAGAATTAGAAAAGAGCGCTGGGGAGCAAGAAATATTGACATTGATATACTCCTTTTCGGAGACAAAACTTTTTCTTACCCGCGCCTCAAGATACCACATCCAAGACTTCATCTTAGAATGTTTGTACTAACACCTTTAGTAGAAATATGTGGCCCTAGCAAGCGCCTCCCTTCCGGATTTTTGCTTAAACAAGTGATTGAAAAATGTCCTTCTGAAAGGGTAGAGAAAACTAATATACGACTTTTAGATAATTAACTGTAAAATTGTTATGGAGCAATAGGTGCAAAAGGGAGATCCGATAAATATAGATTTAAAAGGTCGGGAACCACCCGCATATATAGCAATAGAAGGGCCAATTGGTGTTGGAAAAACCACGCTAGCCCACCTATTGGCTCAAAGCTTTAATTATGAAATTCTTTTGGAAGACTCTGAACAAAATCCTTTCCTGGAAGATTTTTATAAAAACCCCGAGCAAAGCGCTTTAGCGACTCAACTCTTTTTTCTCTTTCAACGAGTTCAAAAGATACAAAGCCTGAGACAGGCCGACATTTTTTCTCCTGTTAGAATTTCAGATTTTCTTATAGAAAAGGACCCTCTATTTGCGAAAATCACATTGACTATAGATGAATTAGAACTTTATCAGAAAGTCTATAATCAACTAACTATAGATGCACCAAAGCCCGACTTAGTCATCTACTTACAGGCATCTACGGATGTGCTTTTATCTCGAATTGAACAGAGAGGAAATCGTACTGAAAGAGCTATATCAAAAACTTATCTTCAAAGCTTGAATGAGGTGTACAGCGAATTTTTTCTATACTACGATGAAGCTCCATTGCTAATTATAAATTCAAGCGAAATAGATTTGGTTAGTCGAGAAACGGACTATTTGCATTTAGTAGATTACTTACTGAATATTAAAAATGGTCGACATTATTTAAACCCAAGTTTTTTTGGATGATTTTCTTGTGGCAAAAGTAACTATCAGTGATCTTTTCAAAATCAAGAGTAAAGGTGAAAAATTTGCCTGCCTGACCGCCTATGATGCAACGTTTTCACACCTAATTAGTCAATGTGGAATCGAAGTAATCCTGGTCGGAGATTCACTTGGAAATGTGATTCAAGGACATAAGACTACTCTACAAGTAACCGTAGAAAGCATGGCTTACCACACAGCATGTGTAACAAAAGTCGAACCTCAATCTCTAGTTATTACGGATCTTCCTTTTATGAGCTATCCACATTCGGATGAAGCTATAAAAACAGCGGCGACTATGATGAGAAGCGGAGCAGAGATGGTCAAGGTAGAGGGTGGTCAGTGGTTAAGTTCTATCATCTTCGATCTTGTAGAGCGTGGAATACCGGTCTGCGGGCATTTAGGATTAACTCCTCAGTCATTCCATATGCTGGGCGGTTATAAAGTGCAAGGAAGAAATGAGGCGGAGGCAGCGACCATACTTTCAGACGCCCTAAGCATACAAGAGGCCGGAGCAAGTCTATTAGTTTTAGAATGCGTTCCGGAGACTTTGGCTTCAGAGATTTCAGCAAAATTAAAAATACCAGTAATAGGTATCGGTGCTGGACCAAATACTGACGGTCAAGTGCTGGTGCTGCATGACATGCTTGGTCTTACAACTAATTCACCAAGTTTTTCAAAAGATTTTCTCAGAGATACAGATTCTGTAACTACAGCAATTAAAACCTTTCTGAATTCAGTAAAAAATAGAGAATTTCCAGAAGAAGATAATTGGTATAGCTAGAAAAGGAAGTAAGTACTTACATTTAATTTTTTAAAATTTTCAGATTCTGAAATTTATACTCAATATATCGCGAAAATCATTTGATGGTAAGTATATGTTACGGCATACTTTCCGTCCGTTGGTCGTAGCAACTTGTCAGATTTTTCTCTATGTTTAAGAAAGTAAATTAATAGCCAAATCTCAAAGACTATGCAAATTATTTCTGACTCTAATCACCTTAGAACTGCCTTAAATAACGAACGCGGAAAAAATCGTTCGCTGGCTTTTGTTCCTACTATGGGAAACTTACATAAGGGACATATGGAATTGGTAAAACGTGCTAAATCCCTGGCAGATATTGTTGTCGTGAGCATTTTTGTCAATCCCTTGCAATTTGGTCCAAATGAAGACCTTGAAAAATATCCTAGAACACTTTCAACAGATAAAGCTTTGCTATTCTCTGAGGGAATTAATACTCTTTTCGTTCCATCTGAAATAGATATCTATCCAAATGGCCGGGAGCAAGAGACAATTATAGTTGTTCCCGAAATTTCTAAAATTCTTTGTGGTAGGGATAGGCCAGGTCATTTTGAAGGTGTAGCTACAGTAGTAACTAAATTGCTAAATTTGGTTACTCCAGATTACGCGGTTTTCGGTGAAAAAGACTATCAGCAACTATCTATAATTCGAAAACTTGTTCATGATTTAAAATTCGAAACAAATATTGTTGCTGTCGGCACAGTCCGCGATGATGACGGCCTGGCTCTAAGTTCTAGAAATATGTATTTAAATGAAGATGAACGCAAGTTAGCTCCTCTTCTCTTCGACACTCTTGCCCATTGCAGAGATGCAATTGCCAGCGGCTTCGATAATTTTCTGGAGCTTGAATCTCATGCTCGCTTCAAACTTATCGAGTCAGGCTTTTCGCTTGATTACTTCACCATACTAGATGCCCAGACATTATCTGAAATCACCGAAGATACAAAGGAAATTTCAATCTTAGTTGCTGCAAGACTTGGTGAAACAAGGCTTATTGATAATGTTAGAATATCAGTTAATACGGCGACCGACTGGGGAATTCTTGCCGCACAATGAGCGAGAGTCACTTTATAGGATTAAAGGAAAAATCTCTTCACTATAAAGAGTTCGAATAAAGTTCGTATTAACCTAATTTATGCCCCTATAAATAATTAGTAAGGCTGATTATGAAAGAATCTATTTACGCCATTCCTGAAAATTTCTCCTCATCGCACATCAATGAAAAGCAATATAATGAATTATATAAGCAGTCAATTGACTCTCCAAACTCTTTTTGGGATCGAATGGCAAAAGAGCATGTTTCCTGGTATTCGGAATGGGAACAGGTCTTTTCTGGAGAATTTTCTAATGGAAATGTTCATTGGTTTTCAGGAGCAAAGCTAAATGTAAGTTATAACTGTATTGATCGACACCTGCCTGAAAATGCTAATAAAACCGCAATATTATGGGAAAGTGACGACCCAATGAAAGGCCGCTCCATCACTTTTAATGAACTAAAAATTGAGGTATGTCGCCTAGCAAACGCATTGAAATCACGAGGGATAAGAAAAGGAGATCGCGTTTGTATCTACATGCCAATGATTCCAGAAGCTATCTACTCTATGCTTGCTTGTGCGCGAATCGGCGTCATCCACTCTGTTGTTTTTGCAGGTTTTTCACCTGAAGCGTTAAAGGAACGAATTTTAGATTCAGATTGCTGTGCATTAATTACATCTGATGAAGGAATTCGAGGTGGCAAGAAAGTCCCACTGAAATCTAACGCTGATAAAGCTATGTCTTTTTGTCCAAATATTCATACTTGTGTGGTTGTAAAACGTACCGACGCCGAAATTGAAATGAAAAATGAACGAGATTTCTTCTATCTCGATTTGATAAGCAATGAAAGCGAGATTTGCGAACCGGAACCGATGGAAGCGGAAGACCCTTTATTTATTCTCTATACATCTGGCTCCACCGGAAAACCAAAAGGCGTTTTGCATTCAACAGGCGGCTACCTACTTCAGGCTACCATGACTTTTAAATACATCTTTGACTATCAAGAACGGGACATATATTGGTGCACTGCTGATGTGGGCTGGATCACTGGCCACACATATATTGTATACGGTCCTTTGAGTAATTGTGCAACTTCGCTTGTATTTGAGGGCATTCCAACATTTCCAAGTGCAGGAAGATTTTGGGAAGTCATTGATAAGCATCAAGTATCAATTTTCTACACAGCTCCAACAGCAATAAGATCATTGCATGCTTTGGGTGATGAACACGTAAAACGCACTTCTCGCAAAAGCCTCCGCTTGTTAGGCTCGGTGGGAGAACCAATAAATCCTGAAACGTGGATTTGGTATCACTCGATAGTGGGAGATGGTCGCTGTCCCATTGTAGATACCTGGTGGCAAACCGAAACAGGAGCGCAGATGATCAGTCCTTTACCTGGAGCCACAAAATTAAAACCAGGATCGGCAGCACTTCCTTTTTTTGGCGTAGAACTAGCTCTGCTTAATGAGAGTGGGCAGGAAATTCAAGGTGCAGGCTCTGGATATCTCGTCATAAAATCATCGTGGCCAAGTCAAATAAGGACGGTTTATGGAGATCATCAGAGACTAATAGATACCTATTTTGGCCATTACAAAGGTTACTATTTCACGGGAGATGGCGCTTCTAGAGATGAAGATGGTTACTATTGGATTACTGGCCGAATCGACGATGTGCTGAATGTCTCTGGACATAGATTAGGAACTGCAGAAATTGAAAACGCACTAGTTCTGCATGATAAAGTAGCTGAAGCAGCGGTAGTAGGATTTCCTCACACCCTTAAAGGCCAAGGAATATACTGCTTTGTGACACCAATGAATAACATCGAGGTCAATGATACTCTAAAACATGACCTGATTAATCTGTGTAGCAACGAAATCGGCCCCATTGCAAAACCGGATGTAATTCAATGGGCTCCTGCTCTTCCAAAAACACGTTCGGGCAAAATAATGAGACGAATCCTGCGAAAGATAGCTGAAGGAGATCTGGACAACCTCGGTGACACGAGCACCCTTTCAGACCCTGGTGTAGTAGAAAATCTAATAAATGGCCTAGAAAGACTATAATCAATTTCTTTGTATAGTTTTAGAGGAGAATAATCCCTCTAATCGTCCATAGCAGATTCGGTTCCTTCAGCTTCTGAGCTACTATTCACTTCTGAGGATCCGTCTAAAAGTTCCTTTATAGAAAGCTTAATTCTGCCTCGTTGATCAACATCTAGAACTTTAACACTAACTTCTTGTCCTTCAGTAAGATAATCGGAAACTTTTTCAACACGATCATTAGAAATTTGAGAGATATGCACAAGACCATCTTTACCAGGTAAAATATTCACGAACGCACCAAAATCAACAATTCGTGCTACGGTTCCAGTATACACCGCTCCCACTTCGGCTTCCGCTGTTATCTCTTCGATTAAAGCAACTGCCGCGTCCCGGGACGCTAGATCCTGCCCAAAAACACTAACAGTACCATCATCATCGATATCGACAGTGGCGCCTGATTCTTCAGTAATTGATCTAATGGTTGCACCACCTTTACCTATGATATCTCGAATTTTGTCCGAATCTACCTTTAGCGTTACCAGACTAGGTGCATTGTCTGAAGTTACTATTCTTGCTGAATCAATCACCTCATTCATCTGACCTAAAATATGTAGGCGGGCATGTAGCGCTTGCTCTAAAGCTGCTTCCATAATTTTTTCATTTATTCCTTCTATCTTTATGTCCATTTGAAGTGCTGTGATCCCTCTTGAAGTACCTGCTACTTTAAAGTCCATATCTCCAAGATGATCTTCATCACCTAAAATGTCTGTTAAAATAGCAAATTGATTGTCTTCCTTGACAAGGCCCATCGCAATTCCTGCCACAGGACTTTTTAGAGGAACTCCAGCAGCCATCATAGCCAATGAACCTACGCAAATTGATGCCATTGAGCTTGATCCATTAGATTCTGTTATTTCAGAAACTAAACGAATGGTATATGGAAAATCCACTTCATCGGGAAGGACTGCAGCTAATCCTCTTCGAGCTAAGCGTCCATGGCCAATTTCCCTGCGACCGGTAAAACCAATTCTACCAGCCTCCCCAACAGAATATGGCGGGAAATTGTAATGCAACATAAACGGATCTCTTCGCTCACCTTCAAGAGCATCTATAATCTGAGCATCGCGAGGAGAACCTAAAGTAACTACCCCAATAGCCTGAGTTTCTCCCCTAGTAAATAGGGCCGAACCATGCGTCTTTGATAATATATCGACCTCACAAGCAATCTTTCGGACGGTACGACTATCTCGGCCATCTATGCGAGCCTCTCCCTTAATAATGCGCTTTCGCACTATGGACTTTTCAAGAGCTTTAAAAATTTCCTTTGCTTCATCTTCAATAAATCCATCAGTTTCAGATAGGTCTTGAAAACAATTAGACTTTATTTCATCTATTCTTGCATAGCGGTCTGCCTTTTCAGTGATCCTGTATGCCTCACCTAAATCAACTTCTACCTTTTCATGAATCAATGATTTTAGTTGTTCATCAATAGAAGGTTTACTCCATTCCCACCTGGATTTGCCTGCTTCTGAAGCTAACTCTTGAATTGCCAGAATAACAGCTTGCATTTCTTGATGCGCAAAAAGCACTGCTCCAAGCATTTGATCTTCACTCAATTCGTGAGCTTCAGATTCAACCATTAACACGGCCTCTTCAGTTCCAGCTACCACCATATTGAGCTTACTTTGATCAAGCTGCTCATAAGTTGGATTCAATAAATAGCCAGAATCTTCTGAAAAACCTACTCTTGCCGCTCCAATTGGTCCATTAAATGGACATCCAGAGATCGCTAAAGCCGCTGAAGTCCCAATCATGGCTGGAATATCCGGGTCAATTTTTTTGTCAGCAGACATGACGGTACAAACCACTTGAACCTCATTCATAAAACCCTCGCTAAACAAAGGCCTTATAGGGCGGTCAATTAACCTAGATGTGAGTGTTTCTTTTTCACTAGGACGACCTTCTCTCTTAAAAAAACCTCCTGGGATCTTGCCTACTGCATAAGTTTTTTCTTGATAATGTACCGAAAGAGGAAAAAAATCTTGCCCTTCTTTCGCCGTTTTCTGAGCCACAACGGTCACTAAAACTGAAGTATCTTCTATAGTAACCAAAACAGCTCCTGTAGCCTGACGAGCTATTCTGCCCACTTCAAGAGTTACGGTATTCCCACCATACTGGAAAGATTTTATTACTGGATTCACTTTTTATTCTCCAATGCGTCTAGATGAAGATTAAGAACGAATTCTCCATCTAATTAAATTTCTTATCGACGAAGTCCGAGTCTTTTGATTAGATCAGAATATCTTGTCGTGTCTTTTTGTCGGAGATAATCAAGTAATTTTCTCCTTTGATTGACCATTCTTATAAGGCCTCTGCGCGAGTGATGGTCATGCTTGTGAGACTGAAAATGTTTTTGAAGTTCTTCGATATTTGCTGTTAGCAATGCTACTTGAACTTCAGGTGATCCAGTATCTCCCTCACTTAATTGGTAATTTTTTACAATTTCTTCTTTTTTTTCCGCTGATAAAGCCATATTTTTTCCTTTTATGAATCTGCTAATAATAACTCAACTTACTAAAACCCTAGTAAACTGAGAGGCTATCCACGCAGAATTGCAGATGCCTTAATAGAACTAGTGTCCACAACTATCTTACGAGGGGCTATCCGTCCATCTTCCAAAACCTCACCAAGCCCAAAAAACTCATCATTTTTAAATGCGAGGCGCACCATACCATTACGCGGCGCGTTTGGCACTAAAACAGGCTGTCCTTGACGTAAAAAATATCCTCCCTCATCACTAACTACAAGCTTTGGAATAATACTTAAAGCTGTATCCATAGGCTGAAGAAGGGAATCCATTTTATAAAACCCTTCTTCTCTTGCTTCACGGAGGGCATTGAAACAGATACTATCTTCAATCAGATACGGACCCGCACCTAACCTACGTAGATTACTAACATGCGCTCCTATACCCAACATAGAACCAATATCTTCGGCCAAAGATCTGACATATGTACCTTTACTACAAATCAGAAAAATATCAACCTCTGCTCTTTTTCCAGATCTGAACCTTCGTTGTTCTAAAGTAATGATCTTTATACTGCGCGGTTTGCGCTCAACCTCTTTTCCCTCGCGCGCAAGTTGGTAAAGTCTGCGACCTTTATGCTTAATTGCGGAATACATCGGCGGAATTTGCTGGATATCCCCTCTAAGCTTTGAAAGCACTTTTTCTATGGAATCAGTCGTTATATGCGAAGTGTCCTCTTTTCGAAGAATCTCTCCTTCAGTATCTCCTGTAGTGGTAGAACAACCTAGTACAATAGTGGCCTCATAGGTTTTATCTGAATTTAGTAAGTACTGAGAAAATTTTGTTGCTTCACCAAGGGAAATGGGTAAGACCCCACTGGCATTTGGATCAAGACTGCCGGCATGTCCTGCCTTTGCAGCAAAAAATAAACGTTTAACTTCCTGAAGCGCAGAATTGGACGAAATACCAATAGGTTTATTCAAAACGAGTATCCCATTAATTAGTCTTCCCTTACGCTTGCTCAATTTTTTATTAATCCCCTCAGCTTAAATTATTTTTTTATTTTTGAATTACTAACTTGGTAAATAAGGGAATTCACATCTCTAGCGCGACTAATACTTGAATCAAAATAAAACCTAATTTTTGGTACAGTACGCAAACCAGATGTCTTAGACAAACCTCTTCTTAGAAAACCACTTGCTCGATTTAAAATAGATGTTGTGTCTTCGATATCTTTCTTTGCTTCGCAGTTGATCATCGTAAAATACACCTTCGCGTGGCTTAGATCTCGACTAACATCCACTGCTGTGACACTGACTATCCCCAACCTGGGGTCGCAAAGACTTTGGACTAAAGTCGAGAGCTCTCTCTGCAAAAAGTCCCCCACTCTCTGGGTGCGGCTATATTCTTGTCCCATAATATAAGTTTTATATCTATAGAGTGCGAGCTATCTCATTAACCTCATAAACTTCTATTAAATCACCAACCTTTACATCAGTATAATTCTTTACGCCAATCCCACATTCAGTTCCATTTCGAACTTCATTGGCATCGTCTTTGAAACGTCTTAGAGACTCTAATTCTCCTTCATATATAACTATATTATCTCGGAGAACACGAATAGGTTTGGAACGAAATACGACACCTTCAGTGACCATACAGCCTGCTATCTGTCCAAATTTTGGCGAACGGAAAATATCTCTAACCTCGGCAATACCCACTATTTCCTCTCGAACCTCCGGTGAAAGCATCCCACTGAGTGCTTTTTTAATATCGTCAATTAAGTCATAAATTACATTGTAATATCTTAAATCTAGGCCTTCTGTTTCTACTAACTGCTTTGCTGAGGAATCTGCTCTAACATTAAAACCCAAGATCATAGCATTACACGTCATGGACAAAGTAATATCTGTTTCAGCAATTCCTCCAACACCACCAGACACCAGATTTACCTTAACTTCCTGATTGCCCAAGTCTGCGAGCGCAGATTGGATAGCCTCCAAAGAACCACGAACATCAGCTTTTAGTACTACATTTAGATTCTTTTTATCCACTGCAGTCATTGATTCAAACATATTGTCAATTTTTGAGGCTTGCTGTCGCTCTAACTTACTATCTCTGGTCCGTTCTTGGCGAAAGTCTGCAACTTCTCTTGCTCTTTTTTCGTTTTCGACTACGGCGAAAGAATCACCTGCACTTGGCATTCCATTTAAACCAAGTATTTCAGAAGGAATACTGGGGCCTGCAGAGACGATAGAATTAGCATTTTCGTCCAGCATTGCTCGAACTCGTCCAAAGTGCAAACCCGCCAGAACTACATCTCCTTGCTTTAAAGTACCACTTTGAACCAAAAGAGAAGCTACAGGACCACGTCCCTTATCTAATCGAGATTCGATAACTATTCCCTGCGCAGGCACATCGCTAGATGCTGTCAGCTCCAACAACTCTGCTTGCAAAAGTATGCTATCTAGTAACTCAGACATTCCTTCACCGGAAACAGCGGAAACGTTTACAAATTGTGTATCCCCTCCCCAATCTTCTGGAATTACATCTTTTGCCGCCAACTCATTTTTCACCTTCTCAGGATCAGCTCCCTCCTTATCTATCTTATTCACCGCAACAATTAATGGGACTTCAGCAGCACGAGCATGTTGGATAGCTTCCTCAGTTTGCGGCATCACCCCATCGTCCGCGCCAACAACTAAAATGACAATATCAGTGCTCTTTGCTCCTCTAGCACGCATCGCTGTAAAGGCTGCATGACCCGGAGTATCTAGAAAAGAAATCATTCCTTTATCGGTTTTTACATGATATGCACCAATATGCTGGGTAATTCCTCCAGCCTCTCCCGAAGCAACACTACTTTTTCGAATGTAATCTAAAAGCGAGGTTTTTCCATGATCAACATGACCCATTACCGTTACCACAGGTGCACGAGGTTCTGGCGTACCTTCGTGTAAAGATAAAGTTTCCTCTAAACTTTCTTCGACCGCATCTGTGCTTACAAATTTCACGCGATGACCCATTTCTTCTACTACAAGTGTCGCCGTATCTTGATCTACGAAGTGATTTATGGTCGCCATTACACCTAGTTTAATTAATTCTTTAATTACCTCTCCAGACTTGACCGACATTTGCTGCGCGAGAGATGAAACCGAAATCGTCTCTCCAACTTCGACATCGTAAGTCTTCTTCTCAGTGGGCATCTCAAATCCATGCTTTGAATGCTCTTCATGGGTTGATGCTGGTTTCTGCTTTTTTCGTCCCGCCCTTCGCCTAAAAACGCCTGTTTCAGCTGCTTCAAGATCCGAAAGAGAAAGGTTATGGCCTCTCTGTTTTCCACGGGCATTTATTCCAGTTCGATCCACTCCCTTATTTTTTGTTTTTCTTCGATCACTTTCCCGGTCATTAGCAGGAGATTGTGCTCTCTTGCTCTTTTTCCCATCTCGCTCTTTTAATTTTTCTGAAGCCGCCTGCTGCTTTTCTTGCTCTATCAATTCAGCCGCTAAAGCGGCCTCTTTTACCGCTGCTTCTCTAGCTTCATCTTCTTCTCGTCGTTTTTCAGCTGCTTTTTGTCTTAATAATTCAGGGTCTGTATCGTTGCTTAGAGAAGAGCTAACAAGGTTGA
Organism: uncultured Halieaceae bacterium; assembly: GCA_913051825.1. Taxonomy (GTDB): domain Bacteria; phylum Pseudomonadota; class Gammaproteobacteria; order Pseudomonadales; family Halieaceae; genus CABYJX01. Next base: position 32,025 of record CAJXCR010000007.1, on the reverse strand, counting down.
CGTCTTTTTCTATTTTCTCATCATCTTTTTCAAATAATTCTTCTTTCTCCTCTTCAACTTGCTCTCTCTTGACATAGGTGCGTTTTTTGCGAATTTCTACATTTACAGTCTTCTTTCCTGAGGTCCCTCCCGTCTTGAGTGTGCTTAACGTTTTACGCTTTAAAGTAATCTTTTTTGGCGTAGGAGATGATTCTCCATGGCTCCTTTTTAAGTAAGAGAGTAATATTTTTTTATCTTCATCAGATACGACTTGATCGATTCGAACATGCGGAAGTCCTGCTTCTTTCATCTGTAGCAGCAATCGTTCTTCCGAAGCACCTACGGTTTTTGCTAACTGTTGAACTGTAACTTCTGCCATTATACTTAATCTCCTTGATGCCAGCTTAAGTCGACTCAAACATTTCGTAAAACATCTCAGTTACTCGACTTCTTCGGCAAACCAGGGTGCTCGCGCCGTCATAATTAACTCGCCCGCACGATCAGCCGTCATACCCTCAATATCGATAAGATCATCAATGCCTTGCTCTGCCAAGTCCTCCATAGTCACTACGCCGCGACTAGCTAACAAATAAGCCAAATGACGATCCATACCATCCATTCCAAGTAAGTCTTGCGCAGGCTCATTTGATCCCAATTCTTCTTCTGAAGCTATGGCTTGGGTTAACAAAGCATCTTTTGCTCTTTCTCGAAGCTCTTCCGAGATTGATTGATCAAACCCCTCTATCGACATCATTTCTTCCAGAGGCACATAAGCAACTTCTTCCAGCGTAGTAAATCCCTCTTCTACCAAAATTTCTGCTACATCCTCATCTACATCTAGAAAACGGCAAAAAACTTGAACTACCTCACCTGCTTCCGCTTCTTGTTTTTCAGACGCCTCGTTTACTCCCATGACATTGATTGTCCAACCAGTCAATTCGCTAGCGAGCCTGACATTTTGTCCACCACGTCCAATAGCTTGGGCTAGATTATCTTCCGCCACAGCGACATCCATGACGGAACTGTCTTCGTCTACCACTATAGACTCTACTTCTGCCGGCGACATGGCATTTATGACTAGCTGAGCCGGATTATCGTCCCATAAGATAATATCAACCCTCTCATTATCTAATTCATTGGAAACCGCCTGAACCCGGGAACCTCGCATTCCGACGCATGCCCCCACAGGATCAATGCGCTGGTCATTAGTCTTCACTGCTATCTTAGCTCTCGATCCTGGGTCTCTAGAGGCGCTTCGAATTTGGATAACTTGTTCCGATATTTCTGGAACTTCAATCTTGAACAACTCTATTAACATTTCCGAACAGGCTCTAGATAAAATAAGCTGCGGACCTCTCGGTTCGGCGCTGATCTCAAGAAGAATAGCTCGGACTCGATCATTAACTCTAAAGGTTTCTCTACCAACCAGTTGATCGCGCGGAAGCAAGCCTTCAGCATTATTTCCTAGATCCACTATTATGTTATCGCGCGTAACCTTTTTCACACTTCCCGATACCAACTGACCTATTAGATCTAAATATTGCTCGGATACCTGTGCTCTTTCAGCTTCTCGAACACATTGTACAATGACTTGCTTGGCGGTCTGCGCTGCGATACGACCAAACTCTATATTCTCAACTTCTTCTTCAAAGATATCACCAGGTTTTAGTGCAGCATCTTTTTCGTGTGCTTCTTCGGTTGTAAATTGCGTTCCAAGAAGAGCCATTTCGTCATCGGGAACGACCAGCCAGCTCCTAAAAGATCTATAATCCCCAGTCTTACGATCAATTACAACGCGAATATCGGCGTCCTCGTCATAGCGCTTAGAAGTAGCAGCAGCTAATGCCATCTCTATAGCTTCAAAAATTATATCCTCTGATACACCTTTCTCATTTGAAACTGCTTCCGCTACTAGCAATATTTCCTTGGTCATTAGTCGCCCCACATATCATTTAAGCTTTTCAACCATTTGGTTGCACCCTTACTTTCTCCAAGATATCAAAAGGTATCCGGTATTCACCATCCTCAACTTGCAAAACTATCTCATTAGATAGAACTTCACTTAAGAGACCTACATGCTTACGCTTTCCTTTAAACGGCGTCCTCAATAGTAGATGAAGTTGTTCTCCGGTGAACGCTGAATACTGCTCCCTATTAAACAATCTTCGATCAACCCCAGGTGAGGATACTTCCAATTCATATTCCTCAAATATAGGGTCCTCTACATCCAAAAGTGCACTAACTTGCCTACTTACAGTCACACAATCATCTAACGAAATACCGGCTAATGAATCAATAAAGACTCTCAAGGTGCTGCCTCTGCCACGAGGATTATACTCTACACCCCATAATTCATAACCAAGCGCCTCTACTGAGGAAGATATTATTCCATGCACTCGTTGCTCTATAGCTCTCAATCTCCTACACCTCAGTTGAGCTAATACTAAAAAGCCCCTAAAAGGGGCTTACAAAGTTACATCGCAGACTTAAAACAGCGAAGTAATGTTGGTAGCGGGGGCCGGATTTGAACCGACGACCTTCGGGTTATGAGCCCGACGAGCTACCAGGCTGCTCCACCCCGCATCAAAACACTCCCTAGAAGGAAACAATTCCTATTCCCTCCCGGCGATCTCACATATTCTGCAAACCACCATGGGGGGAGCAATTATAGGTATCGACCTGAGAAGGGTCAACCGGCAAACACATTAAAATACTTACCTAAAAAGCAACTATCACGCAAACTACAGAAAACTCGCGTACCGATTTATTTTACAAACACTCAGTCCTTATGCTTATAGAACCAAATCAGAGAACTGCGTTAACCACTTCGCCTCTTAAGGAATTCGAGTAAGCATCACGAATTAAAAGATTAACAAAATCTCCCACTTTAAAATCGCGAGGCTTAAAATTCACGATTCTATTGTTGACAGTTCGCGCCTGTAATTCACTTGGGTCTTTCTTAGATGAAGCAGTTATCAAACAATTTTGAATAGTCCCAACCATTCTTCTACTATAGCCAAAAGACAATTCTGTTAATCTCGACTGCAAAATTTCTAAACGTTCCTTTTTCTCTTCAATGCCAACATTGTCGGACATTTCTGATGCTGAGGTATTTGGTCTCGGACTATAAATAAAGCTGAAAGACTCATCAAACTTCACCTCCTCAACCACCTGCATAGTCGCCGCGAAGTCTTTCTCTGTCTCATTAGGAAACCCTACAATAAAATCCGAAGAAAAACTCATTTCTGGCCTTATTGACCTAATTTTATCTATCAAATCAAGATATCTTTCAACGCTATATCTTCTCCTCATTAACCTTAATATTCTATCCGAACCACTTTGGACAGGGAGATGAACATGGCTGACCAATTCTGGTACCTTATCGTAGACTTCAACCAGATCATCTCTAAATTCATATGGATGACTGGTGGTAAATCTAATTCGTTCTATATTCTGTATTTTTGCAGTCAATTCTATGAGTTTAGCTAAAGACGCACTTTCACCTTTATATGCACCTTTAAAATTATTGACATTTTGTCCTAGAAAATAAATTTCTCTAGCACCGCCATCCGCTAAAACAGAAACCTCATTAAGAATATCAATGACATTGCGAGAAACCTCATGTCCTCTGGTATGAGGCACTACACAAAAAGAACAATACTTATTGCAGCCCTCCATTACAGAGACAAAGGCTGACGGCCCTGGATCTTCAGCGGAAGGAAGAAAGTTGAATTTCTCTAGTTTTGGAAACGAGATATCTATTTGTGTTCTATCGGTTTTTATCTTTTCTTCGTATAGTTCTGGTAGTTTGTGTAAGGTTTGAGGGCCGAACACAACATCTACTGCTGGAGCACGTTTAACGATTTTTTCACCTTCCTGAGAAGCTACGCATCCACCTATTGCTATCTTTAAATCCGGCTTTTTAGTCTTAAACTTTTTCCACCTACCAATTTGATGAAATACCTTTTCCTGTGCTTTTTCTCTTATAGAGCAGGTATTTAAAATTAATAGGTCTGCTTCATCTTCGCTCTCTGCAATCTCAAAGTTTTGCTTACTTTTAAGAAGATCGAGCATTTTCGACGAATCATACTCATTCATCTGACAGCCATGTGTTTTTATATAGACTTTCTTTGAATCCATTTCTTTTCTAATCCAATCTTCAGAATTTCAAATTTTGGTGCCGAAGGCGGGACTTGAACCCGCACGAGCAAAAGCTCACTACCCCCTCAAGATAGCGTGTCTACCAATTCCACCACTTCGGCTAACTTTCTAAAAATCAAAGAGGCTCTTAACTCATGACGCCGTTAAAAAACTGACAATACTTAACATGGCAAGGCCACCTAACTAGTTAATTCACCCAATCTCCTGACACTTTTAAAGATCAGGCAGATCATCCTCTTTAGACGAAGAGGAATCATTCGAGACTGGTATATCAACATCCAATCCCAATTCTGAGGAACCAGCTTGGTCATTAACGATCGGTATCTCCAAACCAATCTGGTTTTCAATCTGAGTGTTTTTCGTAGCTATCACAGCCAAGCCAAAACTTGTAGCAAAGAATACCGCTGACAACCAAGCTGTGGTTTTTGCTATTACGTTACCAGAACCATCGCTACCAAATAAAGTTTGCGAAGCACCTGCACCAAATGATGCTCCCACATCAGCTCCCTTGCCTTGTTGCAACATAATTAGCCCAATAATGGCCAATGCAACCAACAAGTGAATTATTAAAAACAACTGATTCATATTAGTGTTCCTTATCTAAAGAAGCCATATTCACTATCCGACAAAACTCTTCAGCATCCAGTGAAGCTCCTCCAACAAGAGCTCCATCAATATCTAACTGATTAAACAGTTCCAAAGCATTTGAAGCGTTAACACTACCCCCATAAAGGATGAGTGTATCCTTTGCATTTATCCCCTCAATCCCTTCTAAATTCTCTCTAATAAAAGAATGCATAATTTGAGCCTCATCAGGTGAAGCTGTCAACCCTGTCCCTATTGCCCAAACCGGCTCATAAGCGATTACTATTTTTGATTCCTTATTTATTGATCCATCCAAAGCATTCAACAGCTGATTGAGCACAATCGATCGGGCATTACCAGAATCTCGTTGTGCAGCTGTCTCTCCAACGCAAACTATTACTCCCAACCCTGCAGAACACGCCATTTTTATCTTTGAAGCTACGACTTCATCTGTTTCACCATTATTTAGGCGTCTTTCGGAATGTCCCAGGATAACCCATTCACAACCAAAGTCAGCGAGCATTTTGGCCGAAACCTCTCCAGTAAATGGACCTTCTAAATATTCACTACAATTCTGACCAGCTATTGTTACGTTCATAAGATCAAGTTCTTTATAAACCTGACCTATATGCAGATATCCAGGCGCCAAAACCACATCACATCGGGGAGTGCACATAAAAGTATTCAGCTCTTGCACTAATTTTCCGACCGTCTCGCGATTCCCATTCATTTTCCAATTTGCAGCTACTAAATTTTGGCGCATTTTAATATTCTTTGCTTGAATGGCGGCGGATAGTAACCAAGAAAATAGATACTAGCAAGAGAATCAAGGCCGATCAGAATTACGAACAAGCTGCTTGAATTTTTTTGGCCAATTGCTCGCAAGCGAAGCGCGCCTCTTCGGCATTTTCCGCTTCAACCATGACTCTAACAACCGGCTCCGTGCCAGAAGGTCTAAGTAAAACTCGTCCATTATCACCAAGCTTTTCCCGCACAATCTTGATTTCTTTAAGAATACTCGGATCTTCCATTACAGAACTTGAAGAGGAAGGTACGTTAATGAGGCATTGTGGATGCTTTTGCATCCCTTTTACTGAATCTCTCAAACTAAGTCCTAAAAAATCTAGTGCAGAAAGAATTTGTAAAGCCGCGACTATACCATCACCAGTGGTCGTAACATCACCACAGATAATATGACCTGAAGATTCACCTCCTAAACTCCACCTACGATCACGCATCATTTGTTTTACATATCGATCACCTACCTTGGCTCTGCAAAAATTAATTTTCATATCTCGGAATGCGTTTTCCAAACCAAGGTTGGACATTTCTGTACCAACTACGCCTTCTATGCCATCAGAACGTTGTTTTTTCAAAGCTAAGAGATAAAGAAGTTGATCCCCATCAATCACATCACCTTTATTGTCTACAAATAGCACTCGATCACCATCGCCATCAAATGCTATACCTAGATCAACGTCGTTTTCCTTCACGGTTTGCACCAAAGCAGATATAGAAGTAGATCCAACATCCCGATTTATATTGAAACCATCAGGACTGATACCAAGACTGATTATTTTGGCTCCCATTTCGTCGAAAATCCTAGGTGCAAGATGGTAAGTCGCTCCATTTGCACAGTCTAGGGCAAGACGCACTCCATGGAGATTAAAATTATTTTTAACTGTGGATTTACAAAAATTCATGTACATTTCATCAGCAGTATCTATCCGACTTGCTTTCCCTAATGAATCAGAGGAAACCGTCACTAGTTTCTCTTCTATCTTAGCTTCAATAGCAAGCTCATCATGATCACAAATCTTTTCCCCATCCTTGCCAAAGAATTTCACCCCATTATCTGAATACGCATTATGAGAAGCACTAATTACAATGCCAGCACTTGCCTTCAACATACAGGTGATGGTCGCCACTGCGGGGGTGGGCATAGGACCAAGTAATCTCACATCCACACCAGAAGACACCAATCCTGCCTCTAAAGCAGACTCAAACATATATCCTGACACACGAGTATCTTTGCCAATGATTACTTCCAATTTCTCTTTGGTAGAGATTTTTTTTGAAAGCACATTACCGAATGCCCATCCTAATTTGAGCATGAAATCCGGTGTAATTGGAGGATTACCAACTTCACCACGAATACCATCCGTACCAAAATATTTCTTGTTCATTGGCTATTACTCAGAGCCATTTTCGACTCGATTTACTGCCAGCCACATAGAAATAACATCTGCTGTTTCTCTTACATCATGAGCTCTAATTAAATTAGCTCCTCTTTCTAGAGCAATTGCTACCAATCCCAAGGTTGCTGGCAAGCTTTCTAGAATGTCGCGTTTAAGAATTTTATTAATCATGGATTTTCTCGAAAGCCCTACCAAGATCGGGCAATCGAGTGCAGCTAAGTCTCTTAGATTTCCTAATAACTCAAGATTATGGTCTACTGTCTTACCAAATCCGAATCCTGGATCGACAATAAGTCTCTCTCTAGAAATACCAACTTGTTTACATTTTTCAATTCTACCAATTAAAAATTGCTTTACATCCTTATTTACGGATTTGTACTCTGGCGAAGTCTGCATAGTAATCGGGTTTCCCAGCATATGCATGAGACAGACATTAACCTTCGAAGCTGCAATAACTTCCAAAGCCTGAGGTTCAGACAACGCTTTAACATCATTTATCATATGCGCCCCTGAAGAAACAGCTGCCTCCATTATTTTTGGTTTGCTAGTATCTACAGAAATCACTACATCTAATCGAGAGACGATTGATTCTACAATAGGAACCACTCTATCCATTTCTTCTTCATTAGAAATTGGTTTGGCTCCTGGACGAGTGGATTCACCACCAATATCAAGGATTGCTGCACCATTCGAAACCATGTCTTCTGCTCGAATTAAGGCAAGATCTAAATCCAGTTTTCCGTTTTTATATAGATTTCCGCCATCGAAAAAGGAATCAGGTGTGGTATTCAGAATACCCATCACTCTAGGATAGGAAAGATCTAACCGCTTCTCTAGGAAATACATAGTTGGACGAAACCAACTGTGGTCAAAAAAGATAAAAGAAGCTCAATGCTCTCCTGCTGGGCCACCGATCGGTCCAGTACTGGCAGAAGATGGACGACTTTTCTCTTTTTCAACAGTCGCTTGATTTTGATCATCATCACTCCAATCATCAGGCTCACGGGGTGCTCGACCTTCCATAATGTCGTCGATCTGGTCTGAACTAATAGTTTCATACAAAATTAGCGCTTCGGCCATCGCATGAAGCTTGTCTAAATTATCATTAAGTAATTTCTGAGCTTTGGAATAACATTCATCTACAATATTCCTGATTTCTTCATCAATATTTTTCGCCGTCTCGTCTGATATACCATTCTGTTGCTGACCTGCTGATCGACCTAAAAAGACCTCTTCACCTCCATCTTCATACATCAAAGGTCCCATTTTTTCGGATAACCCCCACTGCGTCACCATCTTACGAGCAATATCGGTTGCTCGCTGGATATCATTTGAAGCGCCCGTAGTCACTCCTTCTTTTCCTAAAGTGATTTCCTCAGCAATGCGCCCTCCAAATAAACTACATATCTGACTGACAATATGTCTCTTACTATGGCTATAACGATCTTCCTCCGGCAAGAACATAGTAACTCCCAATGCTCTTCCTCTTGGAATTATACTCACTTTGTATACCGGATCATGCTCAGGCATGAGGCGGCCAACTATCGCGTGGCCCGCTTCATGATAGGCGGTATTTCTTTTCTCTGCTTCAGACATCACCATAGATTTTCTTTCAGCACCCATCATGATCTTATCTTTAGCCAGTTCAAAATGAGTCATAGCGACTGTTCTAACATCGCCTCTGGCTGCAAATAGAGCGGCTTCGTTTACAAGATTTGCCAAATCAGCCCCTGAAAATCCGGGGGTGCCTCTAGCAATATTAACGGGCTTGACATCCTCCGCCAAAGGAACTTTACGCATATGGACCTTTAATATCTGCTCTCTACCACGAATATCTGGAAGACCAACTACAACCTGCCGATCAAATCTTCCTGGTCTTAATAAAGCTGGGTCTAGAACATCTGGCCTATTAGTAGCTGCAATAACGATAACGCCATCATTAACCTCGAATCCATCCATCTCCACAAGAAGCTGATTGAGTGTTTGTTCTCGCTCATCATGTCCACCACCCAAACCAGCGCCTCGGTGTCTACCTACCGCGTCAATTTCATCGATAAAAATAATGCACGGAGATTGTTTTTTAGCTTGATCAAACATATCTCGAACCCGAGACGCACCTACCCCGACAAACATTTCTACAAAATCAGAACCTGAAATAGAGAAGAAAGGAACTTTTGCCTCTCCAGCGATCGCTTTTGCGAGCAGAGTTTTTCCTGTTCCAGGCTGCCCAACCATAAGGACGCCGCGTGGTATTCGACCACCGAGTTTTTGAAAACGGCTAGGATCTCTCAAAAACTCAACTAATTCTTTTACGTCCTCTTTAGCCTCGTCAACACCGGCCACATCTGCAAAGGTAGTGGTGATTTGATCTTCACCTAAAAGCCTTGCCTTGCTTTTCCCAAAGCTCATTGGTCCACCACGACCACCGGCTCCTCCCTGCATTTGTCTCATGAAAAACATAAATACAGCAATGATTATTAGTATAGGGAAGCTGGCAACTAACAGCTGCGTCCAAACGCTCTGCTGCTCTGGTTTACGACCTTCAACTTCAACTTTGTGCGTAAGCAAATCATCCATTAGTTTTGGATCTTCAACCATTGGACGAATTGTTTCAAAACTTGAACCATCGTAACGCTCACCAGTAATGGTAAGTCCATCTACCACAACTTTTCTGATTTGGTCTTGCTGAACTTCTTCAATAAAATCTGAATAACGAATATTCTGAATGGGATTCTGCATGTTGAAATTATTGAATACAGATAAAAGCACCGCCGCAATAATTAGCCAAAGCAGTAAGTTTTTTGCCATATCATTCACGATACATATCTCCGATGCTGAAATCTAATTCTCGGGTCTTTATTGCGTAATTATAATTACGGGGAAGAGTTTCAACTAGATTTGCTATTGAGACTCCGCACAACTAATAATAATCGCAACCAGCGCTATATAATACTTTAAATGGGGCCTATGCTCCAATTTTCAAGACCAGTAAAATATTAATAAACCCTATTTTATGTGTGGGAATTCGCGCCTAAAAACCCTTTCGCCACTAAGTACACCTCGCGAGATTTGGCTCTAGAAGAATCAGGTTTTCGAATATTTACGCTCTTAAATGACTGCCTACAGTAACGAACGAAAGAATCAAAACCCTCTCCATGAAATAGTTTGACAATAAAAACACCTCCGCTCACCAGAATGTTAGCTGATATTTCGGCCGCTAACTCTGCCAAGTATAAGGATCGAGGTTGATCAACCGCATTGACACCACTTAAATTAGGTGCCATATCAGACATAACAACGTCTGCTTGAGAACAAGAAAACTCTTGAAGGATGCTCTGCATTACAAGCTCATCAGAAAAATCTCCTTGAATGAAAGTAACTCCACCTATTGGCAACATTGGAAGAATATCTGAAGCGACCAATTTCCCCGTCGGGCCAATTTTAGAAATAGCCACTTGGGACCAACCTCCTGGAGCAGATCCTAAATCAAGCACTCTCACACCCTTGGAGAGAAAACCATATCTACGATCCAAATCAATTAATTTGTAACTTGCCCGAGATCGATATCCGTCCTTTTTAGCAGCCAAGACGTAAGGATCTAATTTATGCTCTCGTAACCACAATTTACTTGAAGACTTCTTTTTCCCCAAACTAATCCTCCAAAATTAAGGAGCTATTAAAGTTATAGTATGTACAATACTACTCAAAGTTAATCAGATAATTTAGTTAAAGATTCATGACAAAGAACACTGGAATAAAAATCCGACAGCTCAGAGCCATTGGTCACAAACTTAAACCCGTGGTCACAATCTCACAGGCCGGGCTAACTGATGGCGTTTCACTTGAGCTTGATAGGGCACTTCGAGATCATGAACTTATTAAAGTGAAAATTCCTTCGAAATCTTCTGGATCACGCAAGGAAATCATTGATGAAATTTGCAAAGCTTCCTCCGCAAAAATTGTTCAAGAACTTGGAAATATTTTGCTTCTAATGCGACGCACTGAAAACCCTAACCCAAAACTATCAAACTTAATTCGCATCATTTAAATATTTTCTGTATGAAATACAGGGAAGCTTGAGAAACTAAAAGCATTTCTTTATCTGCGATCCCTAACATATTAAACAAGTTGAACCTTCTCTAATTCATATTCGCGCTCACCTCCCGGCGCATGCACGACTACTACCTCACCTTCTTCCTTTCCAATCAATGCTCGAGCAATCGGTGAGCCTACTGAGATTAGATTTTCCTTAACATTTGCTTCATCTTCACCAACAATACGGTAAGTTAACAGCTTATCGCTATCTAAGTCTCGCAAATCAACAGTACTGCCAAAAATCACCTTTCCTGTATTCTCTAGTTTGGTTACATCTATAACCTGAGAATTAGCTAGCTTACCCTCTATTTCAAGTATGCGGCCTTCGATAAAAGATTGTTGCTCCCTAGCCGCGTGATACTCGGCATTTTCCTTTAGATCTCCGTGCGCTCTAGCCTCTGCTATCGCTTCGGTTACGCGCGGTCTATCTGTTTTTTTTAGTCGGTCTAATTCTTCCCGCAGAGACGCTTCACCGACAGTAGTCATAGGAAATTTGTTCACTTTGCTGCCCCCTGATGTAAATCCTGAAGTTTGCGCACGACGGTATCTTCCTCCATTAAAAAAGACATTGTCAACGCTTCCGCAGCGGCAAGAGTGGTAGTATAAAAAACCCCGTTAGCTTCGGCGCTAGCTCGAATAGAAGCGGAATCAGCGATCGCTCGTCGTCCGTCAGTAGTATTAACTATTAAACTAGCTTCCTGATTTTTTATCATATCGACTATGTGTGGACGCCCTTCAAGCACTTTATTAACACGTTTAACGACAAGACCAGATTTTACAAACACTTCTGCAGTGCCACTTGTAGCAGCTAACTCAAAACCTTTTTTAACTAATAACTTGGCTACTTCAACCGCCCCAGGTTTATCTATATCCCTGACACTGAATAAAGCAGTACCACTGACCGGCGGAAGATCTCCTGCCGCTATCTGAGCTTTCGCAAAAGCTGCTGCAAAACTCCCACCAGTCCCCATAACCTCTCCAGTAGATTTCATTTCAGGTCCTAAAATTGGATCCACACCAGGAAACTTATTAAATGGTAAAACTGCTTCTTTGACGCTATAAAATTCTGGGACTAACTCTTTTACAAAGCTCTGGCTATTTAAAGATTTACCTACCATACATCGTGCGGCGATCTTTGCTAGCGATTGACCGATACATTTAGATACAAACGGCACGGTGCGTGAGGCGCGAGGGTTAACTTCAATAACGTAAATTAAATCATCTTGCCACGCCAATTGAACATTCATTAGACCGCGAACACCCAGCTCTAAAGCCATTTTTTCAACCTGGTCGCGCATCTCGTCTTGTACGGAGCTAGGCAAACTATATGGAGGAAGTGAGCAAGCCGAATCTCCAGAATGAACTCCAGCCTGTTCGATATGTTGCATGATCGCTCCAATTACAACTTTCTCACCATCGCAAACAGCATCTATATCAACCTCCACAGCCGAATCAAGAAAACGATCTAGAAGCACCGGAGAATCATCAGAGGCAACAACAGCCTCTCTCATATATCGCATTAACTCCTCTTCCCTATACACTATCTCCATTGCTCTTCCTCCTAGAACATAGGAAGGTCTAACAACCAACGGATAACCAATATTTTCCGCAGCCTCAATAGCTTCATCAGTACTTCGAACGATTACATTGGATGGCTGAAGTAAATCCAACTTTTCTATCATTTCTTTAAATCGTTCTCTATCTTCTGCTCTATCAATCGCATCAGGAGAAGTTCCAAGAATAGGAACGCCTTTTTTCTCCAAGGCTCGAGCAAGCTTCAAGGGGGTTTGGCCACCAAACTGCACTATCACACCGGTAGGATTTTCGATATCGATTATTTCGAGAACATCTTCAAGAGTAATAGGTTCAAAAAAAAGTCGATCTGATATGTCGTAGTCTGTAGATACAGTTTCAGGATTACAGTTGACCATAATCGCCTCGAATCCATCTTCTCGCATCGCCAGAGCTGCATGAACACAGCAATAATCAAACTCTATCCCCTGACCGATGCGATTTGGGCCACCTCCAAGAACGACTATTTTTTCTCGATCCGTCGGCTCCGCTTCGCATTCCTCTTCATAAGTGGAATACATGTAGGCGGTAGATGAGGCAAATTCTGCAGCGCAAGTATCTACTCGCTTATAGACCGGTCTTATATTCAACTTGTGACGCGATGCTCTTACTTCTTCTTCCTCAACCCCTAGCAAAACTGCAAGTCTTCCGTCTGAGAAACCTTTGCGCTTCAATCTTCGCATATACGTTTCGTCAAGATCTTCTAATAATATAGTTTTTAATGCATTTTCCGTTTTTATAATGTCCTCTATCTGAACCAGGAACCAAGGATCAACTCCGGATAATCTGTAAATTTCTTCTACACCCATTCCAGCTCTAAAAGCATCACCGAGATACCAAACTCTATCAGCACCTGGAGTGATGAGTTCTGACTTAAGCTCATCTCTCAGATCCGGATCGTCGACATCGATCATGTGTTCAAACCCAAATGATCCAACTTCCAAACCGCGGAGGGCTTTTTGCAGACTCTCCTGAAAAGTTCGACCTATTGCCATAACTTCGCCAACGGATTTCATTTGCGTAGTCAATCGAGCATCTGCGGCACCAAATTTCTCAAAAGCAAATCGAGGAATTTTTGTAACCACATAATCAATCGCTGGCTCAAAGGAGGCTGGAGTAGCTCCTCCTGTAATGTCATTTTGCAGTTCATCTAATGTGTAACCTATCGCCAGCTTGGCCGCGACTTTTGCAATGGGAAAACCCGTCGCCTTAGATGCAAGAGCGGAGGACCGTGAGACCCGGGGATTCATTTCAATAACTACTAGTCGTCCAGTTTTTGGATCTTGCCCAAACTGTACATTTGATCCGCCTGTCTCTACCCCTATTTCGCGCAGAACCGCTAACGAGGCATTCCGCATGATCTGATATTCTTTATCGGTTAATGTCTGAGCCGGAGCCACAGTTATTGAGTCACCAGTGTGCACTCCCATCGCATCAAAATTTTCTATAGAACACACTATTATGCAGTTGTCCTTGCTATCTCTGACAACTTCCATTTCAAATTCTTTCCAACCAATTAAGGATTCATCTATTAATAATTCTTTGGTAGGAGATAGATCAAGTCCCCGAAGACATATTTCTTCAAACTCGTCTCGGTTGTAAGCTATGCCTCCGCCAGACCCGCCCATGGTGAATGAAGGTCGAATGATGCACGGAAAACCTATTGACTGAAGCACCTCAAATGCTTCTTCAAGACTATGGGCTAGTTCAGCTCTTGGTACTTCAAGGCCGATTCGAGCCATAGCCTTAACAAAAAGCTCTCGATCTTCAGCCTTATCTATAGCCTCCTTTGAAGCACCAATCATTTCCACATTATATTTGTCTAAGACTCCCTCACGCGCCAGATCCAAAGCACAGTTAAGAGCGGTCTGCCCTCCCATTGTTGGCAAAATCACGTCGGGCTTCTCAGTAGCAATAATTCGCTCTACTGTTTGCCAATTTATAGGCTCTATATAAGTTGAATCCGCCATAGACGGATCAGTCATAATCGTCGCTGGGTTTGAATTAACCAAAATAACTCTAATACCTTCTTCACGAAGCGCCTTACAAGCTTGCGCTCCCGAATAATCAAATTCGCAAGCTTGACCGATTACGATCGGCCCAGCCCCGAGTATTAGCACACTCTCAATATCTGATCGCTTTGGCATAATCTAATTCGATTCTCTTTTTGATTTATTGATCAAATATATAAAGCGATCAAACAGCTCTGCCAAGTCATGCGGTCCTGGGCTCGCTTCTGGATGACCTTGAAAACTAAAAGCCATTTTATCAGTTCGACGAAATCCCTGGAGTGTCCCGTCAAATAAAGACCGGTGAGTTACTTTTAAATTATCAGGTAAGCTTTGCTCATCGATCGAAAAACCATGATTTTGACTGGTAATAAATACTGAACCGTCCTCTAAGCTCTGAACTGGATGATTCGCACCGTGGTGACCAAACTTCATTTTTGTTGCCACCGCACCACTTGCAAGACCCAGTAGCTGATGGCCAAGACAGATACCAAATACTGGAATATCTAAAGACAAAATTTCTTGGATCGCACTAATTGCGTATTTGCATGGCTCGGGATCACCCGGCCCATTTGAAAGAAAAACACCATCTGGTTTTAACGAAACTACATCTTCAGCTGAGGTAGTAGCCGGGACAACAGTTACTCGACAACCTCTATCTACCAGCATGCGTAAAATATTACGCTTCACACCAAAATCATACGCCACAACATGAAACTTTGATTTTTCTGATTGTTTACTTTCAGTGTATGAATTTAGAGTCCAGCTACCATTAGTCCATTCATAGGGATGCGATACCGTTACTTCCTTGGCAAGATCCAGTCCTTTCAGACCCACGAAATCTATGGCCTTATCTATCGCATGCTTTTCATTAATATTCTCACCTGCCAGCAAACAACCTTTCTGGGATCCTTTTTCGCGCAATACACGTGTAAGGCGCCTCGTATCTATCTCAGATATAGCGACCACTTTATTTTTAATTAGATAACTTGATAGATCTAACTGATTTCTAAAATTACTTGCGATAAGCGGAAGATCCCTTACCACCAGGCCAGCAGCCCAAACTCGTTCTGATTCTTCATCATCAAGATTAGTGCCAGTATTACCAATGTGAGGGTAAGTGAGAGTAACTATTTGTCGAGCATAGGATGGGTCAGTCAGAATTTCTTGATAGCCTGTCATAGCGGTATTGAACACCACCTCGCCGACAGTCGCACCATCAGCACCTATTGACGTGCCGGTGAAAACGCTGCCATCCTCAAGTGCGAGAACCGCCTTGCTGGACAAGCTAGCCTCCATATCCGCTGACGTATAGCCAGAATGCACGACCGTAAAAAAGCGAGATCGTTAACCGCATCTCGCTCCGATTAAAACTTGATATTTGTAGCCCCACTACCCGGACGCGCTAACCGCCAAAATATCCACGCAATTTTATTGGATGACTACACTACTGTCCAGCTAACAAGTTAATTGATCGCACTGATTCTTTTTGCTCGCATCAATTTTTGTAAAAAGCTACTATCCAAACCTCCTCATTAAAACGACAGACTATAGCAAATGATTAAGAACAGGCCATTCGAAATACTTGGAATCCAACAAATTGCTGTGGGGAGCGCTGATAAACAACAACTTAAGCATTTTTGGATAGATGTTATGGGACTACGCATGGTCGGTAACTTTCAGAGCGAAAAAGAGAACGTAGATGAAGATATTTGCGAGATTGGGGCTGGACCGTTAAAGGTAGAAATGGACTTGATGCAACCACTTAATCAAGAGGCAAAACCAAAAGTCCATGAACCACCTCTTAATCATATTGGCCTATGGGTGGATGATCTTACTAATGCAGTAAAGTGGCTGGAGGAAGCCGGCGTACGATTTACTCCTGGCGGAATAAGAAAAGGGGCTAGTGGTTTTGATGTCTGCTTTATTCATCCAAAAGGAAACGATTCCTTTCCCATTGGTGCTTGTGGCGTTCTTGTGGAGCTCGTTCAAGCGCCGCCCGACGTTATAAGTGCATTTGCTGAACAAAAAACAAGACCATCCCAAGAAGATTGTTAAACAAGAGAACTTATGCATGTCTTATTTCGAAGGAAAGTTCGCCTTAGTCACAGGAGCTGGATCTGGAATCGGACGAGCACTCGCCATCGAACTAAATCGACTTGGCTGCCATGTCTGGCTCTCAGATATTAATGAAGCCTCGCTCAATGAGACAGCCTTATCCTTAACCAATACAGCCGCGAATCATAAAACTAGAGTAGTTGATTCCAGCTCTCCATCAGCTATCGAGACTCTAGCATCCGAAGTTAATAATGATATCGGATATTTAGACATTATTATTAACAATGCCGGGGTTGGTCTTGGTGCAACATTTGAAGAAATGGCTGTGGAGGATTTTAAGTGGCTCATGGATATAAATTTCTGGGGCGTCGTATACGGATGCAAGACTTTCTTACCTCTTGTTAGGCAAGCTGAAAAAGGTCATATCGTGAATATTTCTTCGGTTTTTGGAATGGTTAGCCTACCTACTGTTTCAGCCTACAACGCCTCAAAGTTCGCGGTGAGAGGATTCACCGAATCTCTTAGACAGGAGCTTGACGGTACGTCTGTGCATGTGTGTTGTGTTCACCCAGGGGGTATAGATACTAATATAGCTCGCAACTCCCGGGGAACCATAAACGGAATGAGCCGAGAGGAAAAAGCGGAAAAATTCAAAGCTGTGGCGAGAACCTCTCCCGAATACGCGGCGAAAAAAATCACTAAGGCGATTCAAAAAAGAAAGAAACGCTTATTAATAGGCGCTGATGCCCACTTTATATCAGCATTATCGAGACTATTCCCAGTGAGTTATTCAAGAATACTCTCTCACTTGGTACCTGAAATGGAGAAAAAATAAAAGACTCTTGATTATTCCTGGTGAAATGACTAGTTCTGTCGCTTAAAAGACAATTAAAACGAGTCTTATAGTTTGATTTTATCTAAGGCTAATCTGAGATCATCAGGAATAGGTACGGCCTTCTGTTCGTGCTTGTCTACAAAAACATGCACGAAATATCCGTGTGCAACTGCAGAGGATTCGCCTTTGCGAAAGATTGCGATGCCATACTTGACTGAACTATTACCAAGCTTATCTACACGCAAACCTGCCTCAATTTCTTCGGGATAGGTGATTGGAGAATGATATTCACAACCTGAGCTAACCACATAGCCCACCACCTCGCCGGTCCCAATGTTCAGTCCCCCCTCTTCTATTAGATAGCGGTTGGCAACGCTGTCAAAATAAGAATAGTAAATCACGTTATTAACATGGCCATAAACGTCATTATCCGCCCAACGGGTAGTTAGGGAATAAAAAAAGCGATAACTAGCACGATCTGGTATTTGTATAGGCGCCATAATTTATCGATACGCCGACTGATAAATATTTAGCGCATTCTCTTCAGTTACTTCCCGTGGATTATTAATTAAAAGCCTTTGTTGTAGCATTGCTTCTGCGGCCAACATCTCTAGGTCAGTCTCAGGAATATTTACCTTCTCCAAGGTCGGTGGTAATTCAACGTCAAGTATTATCTGGCGCATCGACTCTAAAAAGGACCTCGCTTTTGATTCCATGCTACCTGCTACAGCCTCAGGAATTATTGCCTCTGCCAATTCGGCATATAATTTGTAGGCCTTAGGCATATTGAATTCAAGGACAGCGGGTAATACCAGAGAATTACTAAGCCCATGGGGAATATGATAATGCCCACCTAGTGGGTAAGCTAACGCATGGACGGCGGCGACCGGCGAATTCGCAAAAGCCTGACCGGCTAACATTGAACCCAAGAGCATGCCTTCCCGCGCTTCTAAATCTTCTCCATCACTAACCGCAGTACGGATATTCTCCGATAGCAATTTTAAGGCTTGCACTGAAAGGCCATCTGACATCGGATTCTTTTTATGTCTTGAGGTATACGCCTCTATTGCATGCACCATCGCATCGACACCGGTCATCGCTGTAATATTTGAAGGCAGACCCAACGTTAGATTTGGATCAAGCAATGCAATATCTGGCAACAAAACAGATGAAGAGACACCCGCCTTGGTCGTTTTACCAGTCGTAATGACCGCGACGGGTGTTACTTCAGATCCAGTTCCCGCTGTGGTTGGAATAAGAATTAAGGGTAATCTCGAATTGGTTACCTGCTCCACACCGTATAATTCAGAGAGAGTTTGATCCCCTCCCAATAAAACTGCGAGGACCTTCGCAACATCCATAGAGCTTCCACCACCGAAGCCAATCACACCGTCCACACCAGTTTTTCGAGCAAACTCAAGCCCATCACAAACTGTCTCCTCGGGAGGATCTTCCCTAACCTGGTCGAAAAGTTGCGGTTCAAGCGCAACTGATTCTAGCTTTTCAAAGATCGGAGACACTAGCCCAATCTGCACTAACCCAGGATCTGTGACAAAAATTGGGCGGGTCATTCCTAAGCGCAGGCAGTAATCTGATAGATCTAGCGCAGCCCCTCTCGAGAAGATAACTTCTTCAACAGCCTTAAAACTAAACGAATCCATTTAACGATATTGAGTGATAAATGATTTTAGATAGACGCTTCGCCTAGCGATAGCACTAGCCCACTGGTGCATTGATAAACCCTCAAATAGAAAGGGCGGCAAAGCCGCCCTTCTACATTCTCTGTTTAACTAAAAGTCAACTGACATCAGTACTGCCAGATTACGTCTACACCAAAACTTCGGCGCTCGAGATAATTATTAACGATTGGACCCAAAGCAGCGAAGTCAATTCCCCACTCTCGATGATCCTTATCACCAAGGTTTTTACCCCAAGCTGCAACGGTCAACTGCCCACCCGCCATTTCGATCTCTGAAAAGGTCAATCTCGCATTTACACGAGTCTGTGAATCAGTCGAGTCGTACAATACCAACTGAGGATGGAAAGAATACTCATCCCGGTATGTAACCGAAACCCGACCCTCTATATTAGCCCAACCAGTTGACGGAAACTGATACGAGAGAATGGCGCTCATATTGCTGTCTGGAGCCTGCTGTTGACTAGCGATATCAGCAATATTGTCATTTCCGGTTAAGGGGTCATAGGCTGAGCTAACACCACACGGTACGCCAAATGGGTTACACGGGAATGAGGTGACAGGATCCTGCCGCTGAGTAATGAACTCCTCATAATCCATGTTGACCTGACCATAGTTCAAATTCAGACGCATCGCATCTGTTAATTGAGCGGTTAACTCTATCTCAAAGCCATCTATATCAAGCAAACCGGCATTAAGAATAGTTGATGTCGCCCCCGCAGCACCTGCCTGAAAGCTTGCTACCTGCTTGTCCTCATACTCCAGATAGTAGTAAGCGGCATTCAGTCTAACTCTCGAATCTAACCACTCTGATTTTATCCCCACTTCATAGTTAGTCACAGTCTCCTCATCATACCCTCTAGCAAACTGTGCTCCAGTGCCAGCTCTAGGTGTATAACCGCCGGACCGATAACCTTCGGAATAGGTTAAATAACCCATGAAGTCATCGTTTGGTTGAAAAGTGATATTCGCTGAAATACTAGAATTACTAAAATCATTTTGCGCTTCTTCATCTAATCCCGTGTTAACTACATAACCATACTTGTCGTCTTCGGTATGTCTCGCACCGAAAGTGACCGAAAGCTGGTCACTGACATTCCAGGTGAGATGAGCAAAAAATGCCTGAGATTCGAAGTCCGAACCGTACCTGAAATCAGGTGCACTAAGAATCACATCTTTACCCATACACTGCATAGGATTTGGCGTAGCTCCAGGAGTCCCTGGTGGAAGTACACCCAAAAGAACTAGGAGTGGTGTTCGATTTCCGCAAAGCAAATTCTGCGTAACAATATCCTGTTGTCCCAAGGCAATGGCGGCAGGCATCACGAACTGCTGAGGATTCACCTCGTTACTCTGCTCCTCAAAGAAATAGGCACCCAATACGTACTCAATTGTGTCATCGGCCAAATTGCCTAATATCTGAAGTTCATGAGATTTTTGCTTATTATCAGATACTCGGTTGGCATAAAAAAGTGAAACCATATCTCCCGCAGGAACAAAGGTGCCCACTGCAGGTCCGGCAGGATCATTCATTACGGTCGCGCCATCAGAAGGAAAGGATCCAAAATCTGTTCCTGTAGTACCACTATTCCACTCCCGCGCGGACCCGATGTACTTAACGGTCATATCCGGGTTTAAATCCCATTCCGCGGTTAGGGTATACATTTCTATGTCTGACGTTGAATCCATGCCACTAGAAAAGTAGGCCGGCACAGAACTAAGTCTATTAGGACTCGAAGCGGCTACGGCCTGCTGAGTGATAGCACCGCCCATAGCGGCGTGGGGCTGACGAATACCTGTGAGCTGATTCAACGTTGCATTACTTAGTCGGTTGGTCTCATCAACAGTAAAATCCAAGGTAAAATCCTCATTCGGCTGCCAACGTAACGCCATGCGCCATGCCTCAGACTCTTTTTTACCCATTTTGTTGTCGTGATAGTCGTTATCCAACAAACCGCCATGTCCAGACTTATTAAAGCTAAATTTCGCCGACCATCCGCCAGCTAGCAGTCCCGTATCCACCGTGGTATTAGATCGGTAACGATTACGGTTTCCATAAGTAAATGCCTGCTTAAAGCCAAAGTCCTCTGAAGGCTTAGCGGTGATAAGGTTGATCGCACCACCGATTGTATTTCGACCATAGAGTGTTCCTTGCGGGCCACGCAGGACCTCCACACGCTCAAGATCCACTACCTCAAATAGAGCACCCGTCATTCGGGCGATATAAACACCGTCAACATAAATACCAACTGTAGGCTCAGCTAGAAGATGCGTTTCGCCCTCACCAACACCACGAATATTCATACCGATGTTATCTTCGCTAGCCGGCTGACTGTTTATCTGGACATTAACGGCAAGAGGACCCATATCCCTTACGTCGAAAATACCCTCAGCCTCAATAGCGGCTGCATCAAACGCGGTTATAGATATAGGTGTATCCTGAAGTGATGCTTCTCGCTTTTGCGCTGTTACAACGATTTCTTCCAGCTGTGCATGGGCCATGGAACCCATAAAAGCGGTAACACACATCACCGCAAATGCAGTGAGCGCGGAACTGATCTTTGTCTTTTGATTAATCACTATAATTGCTCCCCTCTTTTTTATTTTTTTAGGTCTAACGCCTGGTTTTCCCTTGGCCTGCAAGCATTACGGGCTCTGACTCGAACCAAAACGCGCACATTTGACCCCTAATCCTGTGGACCCAAAGCACCTGCAGCTTAGGACCTATTTTCATATATTCAACAACTTAAACCACATTGCACCCCCATGTAAAGACCTTAAAGCAAGCAAAACTCCCCCTGTAATATCTAAAACGGCAAATTGCGAAGTTGATAATCAGGGGCAATAATATAGCTACTGCGAATGCCCAAAGCACGAAAGCTAATGATAGGCACAGATATTAAGTATGCAGTGCACCAATAGAGAGAAATAATATTATGGAAAGACAAGCGGTGAACAAACTGAACCGTCGTCTTCTAAAGAATTATCTTGGGAAGAAAAGCGATCTAGCAGAAGAAGAAATCACGGTATTGGCAAAACTTTTCTTTGATGAGCGGCATTTTCTAATCGAAAAAGATGCGTTATTCCTTAACATCCCACAACCTGTGGCTTTTTCCTCGGAAATCTCTAAACCCGATAGCTACCTTGCACTAGAGGTTTTAAATTTTCCGATAGTGTTGACGAGAGACCATGAAGGGACACTGAGAGCATTTATTAATGCGTGCGCTCACAGAGGCGCAAAAGTAGCCAAAGGGATCGGTAAGAATAGAAGGCTTACATGTGAATTCCATGGCTGGTCTTACAGCATGGATGGCAACCTCACGGGTCGCCCCCAAGAATCATGTTTCAGCACGGACAAATCAGAATGCTCCCTGGTGAAGTTAGCTGTCTCTGAAGAATGCGGTATCGTTCTGGTGGGATTAACCGAAGATATGAAAATAAGCCCAAAGGATGCGGGATTCAGTGAAATCGCTTCGGAGCTGACTGACTTTAAACTTAAGGACTATAGATTCATAAAGAGAAAAGAATACGAAGTTGCTGCCAACTGGAAGTTAATCAACAACCTTAGCCTAGAGAGTTATCACTTTGCCACCCTTCATCGAGATACGGTGGCAAAAGTCTTATCCGGATCTTCTATCTTCGATACATACGAACGATGCAGTCGCTGGGCATTCCCCCTACTCTCTATTGAGAGACTCGAAAATCTGCCAGAGCACGAATGGCCAAGCACTGTAGAAGGATCCTGCACCTATACCTTATATCCTGGCGTCATGGTTATCGTTAATGCGTCAGGCGCACAAATGATTCGAACTGACCCTGGCGAAAAACCCAATTCTACGCGCGTTTCTTATATTGGATTGGCCCATCCTGATGCAAGTGAAGAAGCCGCTAGAAACGGCTATGAATTCGGAGGGAAAGTATTTGAGGAAGAGGATTTAAGTACCGCGATAAACTGTCAAAAAGGCCTAGAGGCAAGCAAAAAAGATCTTATTATTGGTACTAACGAACCTTTACTGCAGTTCTGGCACGGCCTATGGAGCGACGCCACGCAGTAAAACGCTACTCCAGGGGATCAGTGGGCGTGACAAGGCTCAATCCTCCGTCTGCAATCAATACCTGACCTGAAACCCACTGATCAGACAAAAGGTGAAGGATGCTAGGTATCACATCATTCACCTCTCCAATTCTTCCCAGCGGTGTTCTTTTAGCAACGCGCTCTAGATAGCCCGGAATATTTTCGGTCCCAGCTATTAGATCAGTCTTAGTTAGGCCCGGCGCTATCCCATTGACCCGAATGTTATAAGGTCCAAGTTCACGCGCACCACTTTCGACCAGCATTCTCAGCCCCGCCTTGCTGGCGTTGTAATGAACGATCATATTTTCGGGTTTAAAAGATGATAAAGAGCAACAGGCAACTATGTTTCCACCGTAAGTCGAATCTCGCATAAACTTGCCTGCCTCTCGAAGGCTATAAAAAGCACCGGTAAGATTAGTGCTAAGCACCCTATCCCATTCATCTGTGTCCATTTCTAGAAGAGGACTCACACCACACACTCCAGCATTAATGAAACATGCATCTAACCGCGAAGTCGTCTCTCGAATTTGCTCAAATGCGTCCAGTTGATTTGATTCATTGGCCACATCACATTTTATGCTGACGAGTCTTTCATTATTTAATTGTTGGCAAATATTCCTGGAAAGGGAAAAAACTTTAAAACCCTGATCTAGCAAGGCTTCGACAACACCCAACCCGATTCCTCGTGACCCACCGGTCACCACTGCCGTTTTTAATGTTTCAGTCATATATAACCCTAGTAGATTTCTTTAACCTGATAATGCTTGTAATAAAATGAAAATCGTTCTTGCAAATCAACTGGTGAAACACCGAAGTCACGTTCTAAGTGATAGACTACGCGTCCATATTTCCCGCGAGGGTTATTGTCAATATAAGCACTTAGTTCGTGCTGGGAAGTCTCATTAAACTCCAATCCCGCCAGCTGGTATATCTTTTTTACCGCGCCAAGATCATCATCCATAAATTCCTGGAAAGGCAGATCCATTATCTTTCCATCAGAAAGATTAAAACGATCTCGAACACATTCTTTTAGCAGTCGCTCAATCCTGTCAGCCCAATATTCCACAAGCGTCTTAGCATCAACTTGTGAGCACTTTAGTCGCTGGCCATAGGCCAACATTGTCACAATAGATGTTATCACTGCCACAGGATCTCTGTGTGTCAAGACCACCGACGCATCAGGAAATATCTTTAATAGCACGGGGAGCTGCTCCATATGTTGAGGGCATTTTAAAACCCATCTGTCTCCACCTCGAAGCCACTGCAATGCTTTCAATACATTTTTCATGTAAGCGTAGTGAGGAGTCTGATCATGAGAATAATAATAATCTCGCCACCGCGGCACATGCGCGAGCCACTCCAAGTTATAGGAGGAAAAATCAAGATTCTCCAATTCAAGCTCTTCATGTACGTGATCTGGCGACATGTCGTGCATAGCTTTAAGCACTGGTAACATTGCATCTTGCTGCTCCCATGCCGCTTGGCAACGTTGGTATCTAGGATCAGAATTATCCCAAGTAGGATTTTCTCCTGGCAGCGGAAGAGGTTCTCGGCTTTCCCAATAAGGCACTGAGCGTAACCGCTTATCTGATGCCAATAGATTCAAAAGGTGTGTCGTGCCACTTCTAGGCAAACCCGCTACAATGATTGGATTGGAAATTTCTTCATTTAGAATTTCAGGGTGTCGCTTTAGAAAATCTTCGAACAAGAGGCGATTACTGGCATAGCGCACACAGTCAGCAAAAATACTCGCTCTACCTAGATTATTGAGCTTCTGATCCTCTGACACACTAAGAAGCTGAACTCTCAGGCGCTCTTTAAATCCTTGATCGCCAAAGTCAGTCAGCCCAGTACTCTTTTGAGCAGTCTCAAGAACAATATTTTCCTCGAGGCTGACGGGAACAGCATTCATCATTTCAATAATTTCAGTCTGTGATTTGGAAAGCTTGGGATTTAAAAGATCATCGATCTCAATAAAGTTATTGATTCTATCCACGACTACTTAGAACCAGAGGTAAGGGTCTGTAACTGATGCTGCAACCATCCTCGAAGCCAGAAGTTTTCGCTCTCATTTTCAAGCAAGGCTGTGTGAGCCTGGATCGACAAATCCTTAGCGCGAGGAGATTCTTCTTTGCTAAGCACGATTTCCGCAAGCTGGATACTAGAAAGATACTCTCCTTTTCTTAAACATTGCTCCCCTCTTTCCAATAGCGCCTCGGCCCCTGCTGCCAATAAAATATCTTCATATATTTCTCTGTGGTGATGCGAATACAGCTC
Source organism: uncultured Halieaceae bacterium (assembly GCA_913051825.1). Taxonomy (GTDB): domain Bacteria; phylum Pseudomonadota; class Gammaproteobacteria; order Pseudomonadales; family Halieaceae; genus CABYJX01. The sequence goes on along the minus strand of CAJXCR010000007.1, from coordinate 6,485 downwards.
AGTTGTGGACATACGATGGAACCACCCCATATACGCTTCCCATATAGTGCGTACCGCCCAATCAACCTTGCCGTACCCCTGACCAACAGTTAGCTCCTTGGGAAGTACGATCTGTTTAGATAAGGTAAAAACATCTATACCTTGATTCATCCCATCTAGCGTTTTTTTCATCACATATTCGACCGATGCTTCCAATCGATCCAGACAATCTCGGATCAGGGAAGAACCATAAACCGGTTCGCCATGCCCGGTGATGAGAACTTCGGGCTCAAGTGATCGGGCAGTATCAAGTGAAGAAAGATATTTTTCGGGCATTCGATACTTATCACCGCGAACAGTATTAAAATTTGGAAAGTGAGGGAACAATGCTCCAAACAAATTACCACTAAATAAAATCTTGTGCTGCGGTAGCCAGGCAATCAAACTATCCAGTGTCTCACCTCCGGGTGTCGAAATTAGCTCGACACGAATCCCTCCTAGATCAAGTTCATGAGTATCTCTAAACACCAAATCGGGAATGGGGATATCCTGAGTGACATGTGCAGGATTTTCCTCAGCTGCTTTAACCGCTTGATCTATAATATGAGAAAACCAAATGTAACTCTGCTGGATACGGACAACACCAATACGAGCATCATCTGCCTGGCAAGCTTGATTGTTTTCCTGAGCAACAACCAAAGTATCTGGCTCTCGGAATGTGGCCACACCACCAACATGATCCACGTGACCCTGCGTAAGAAGAATGTATTTTGTCGACGCGCCACTGACCTGGTCGAAAAGTCGTTTGTGGGTATGGCTTTCAAAACCCATCCCGGTATTGATAATAATTCGTCCAGATGCATTGTGTAACAAGTAAGAATTTGACGAGCCTGGAGACATAGAAATAAATTCATTTATCGGTATTGCCTGTGACGCGTTTGCCGCCTGAATACATTCAGCACCAGGACGCATCGCAATCAATTCTTCTACACTATCGGCACTTTGCTTGAATTTCACTTAGGTATATCCCTCAACACAATTAAAAAAGCTTTATTAATCTTTAAGAGGAGTTTCGAACTCAATCATTTGTCTGTGCATACTGACTCATCTGTCCACCATACAGAAGCGGAGCTGAGACTTGCTCTGGAACGACTGTCACGATTACTCGTTCAGAACCTGGCGGATCGAAGTTAAAATCATCTTCTCCAGTCATCTTCTTCCAAAGCGTTTTTTGAAATAAGCCGCCTGGATCATCCTCTAAAAGCGCCTTGCCACGCATCTCTATATAACGCGTCGGATCCTGACTACTTACCACGCAAAACGAAATTCGATTATCACAGACCAGGTTTTTATATTTTATCCGCGCCTTGAGCGTACTAAAGCGCACAAATCCTTCCTCAAATATAAAGCTTACTGGGTTGCTTGAAAGCTGACCATCGCTTTCTCTGAGTGTGCTGACAATCCCTATGACCTCATTGTTAACTATATCGATATGACTCTCAGGTATAGATTTCATTTGCATCCTATTAGATATCCATTCCACTTAGAATATAAGATAAACGACCCTTCAAACAAACCGCTAAATTAGAGCAAAATAGTTTTTGTCACAGCGCTGACGAATCAAAGAGTATTTAGCTCGGCCAAATATTTGAGAAGTTGTTTGTTAAGTGCGTTAGAGGCTTCGAACGGCATCATGTGCCCGACCTTAGGTATCATGGCAACGTCTTTTAGATTAGGAAAAATAGCTCGCATCAGCGCTATCGGATCTTCCCCGTGGAATCCTTCGAGATCAACATCGCGCTCACTTCCAATAAAATAAGCTGGGACGTTGGCCTGTACTCCCTCGTATGCCTTTCTCTGTTCCCATTTTAAGTCCATAGATCGATACCAATTCAAGCCACCGGTAAACCCGGTCCTTGCATAGTGAGAGACAAAAAACTCCAACTCTGCTTCACTCAGCCATGACCAAGGCAATGATGGTGGTTCATTCATCGCATCGAGATAACTAGCGCCTGGTGGGTGATTAAAAACGTCGAAGTAGTTGGCGCTGCCGCTTAAATACCAGAAGACTTTGCGCAAGAATTCTCTCGGGTGTGCTGCAAGTTCATTATCTGCACGCGGCGGAATTCGAAAATACTCAATATGTAAAAAGTGCTTTTCAGCCATCTCCCGATACTCAGTGAGAGGTTTTTTGTCAGGATTATGAGGGGCAGCAGGATTCTCCAAACAAATCAATCCGGCCACCCTGTCAGGGTGCCTTAAAGCAAAATCTTGTATAGCAAAAGCACCGAAATCTATCCCAATAAAAATCGCATTTTTGATTTCACAGACAGCCATCAGTCCAAGTAGATCAGAAGTAATATGGTCTACGCTATACTCGTTGTAGTCATTTGGACTATCGGTCAACCCCATACCACGCATGTCAGGCGCTATCACCCGGTAACCTGCGGCCGTCAATGCAGGAATCTGACGATGCCAGCTAAACCAGAGGCCAGGAAACCCATGGCATAAAATAATCGGAGGCCGATCAGGCTTATCAGGATTGCTTTCGACATAGTGCATTTCAATATCGCTGACCCGACGACGACAATAGTGCCACTTAAACATCAAGCTTTCTCCATGAGTTTCACCAACAAACATATTTAATCAATGCGACTAGGTCTTGTTTTAGGGTCTCATGAATTGCCCACCATCCACATTCAAAATATGTCCGGTTACCCAACTAGCCTGGTCACTTAAAAGAAAAAATGCGGCTCCAAGCATATCCGTTGGTTCTCCCAATCGTTTTATCGGCATACTTTTAACCATCTCCCTCGCGTAATCCCCAGCAGTTTTCTCAAGCGCCTCCGTCTTAGTAGGGCCCGGTGCGATCGCATTGATACGAATCGAATGCGGGGCTAACTCATGCGCCAGGGATTGTGTGACCCCATTTAGTGTAAGTTTCGCTACACCATAAAACCCTGTCCCCATCCAAGCTGCGGTAGAAGACTGATTTATAATGGCGCCACCACCACCCGAGGACATCGTCTCTAGGACAGCTCTTGTCATAATAAGTGCACCGTGGGCATTCACACGCATAAATTTTTCAAGGTAGTCCAGATCTACCGTGAGATAACCTTCTATTCGCATATCAGCAAAAATAGCCGCATTATTTATAAGAAAATCTACTTTACCAAAAGCATCTTTTGTCCTCTCTACACACCTGCGCGCCGACCCCTCATTCGCCACATCAGTCTCCTGAAAGATCGCACTTCCTCCTTCTTTGTTGATCGAGTCGGTCACAGAGGTGCCTTTTTCCTGACTGAGTTCTGCCACAACCACATTCATCCCTTGCCGAGCACAACCTCGCGCGTAAACCTCACCAATGCCGCCGCCCGACCCTGTCACAATTATTGTCTTACCATCAAAATTCATATTGATCCCCGCTAAATTTTCTTCAAAGACTTAATGCTCATTTTTTGGAATATGAACAACATCATCATCAGAAAACAGATTTGGATACCCGTTGATTTGGTCTTATCTCTAGCAAATCGACCGCCGTACCGACAGGCTGATTGAGACAGTACCAGACTGCGTTAGCCACCTCCGTTACGGTCATACCTGTGTCCATATACTCTCCATGATCGCGCCACGCTTCGAAAGCGTCAGAAAAAGCGTCCGGGTCCCATTGATCAGCAAATCCTGTGACCGCACCGCCTGGTCGTATACAACTAACGCCAATACCGTCACTCTGAAGTTCTTCGCGCAGATCTCTAGTAAAGCGCTCTACCGCGGCCTTGGTTGCCCCATACACGGATAGATGACTCATCTCGTCAGGATGACAAGCAGATGCGGAGGAGATAGTAATCAACCTTGGATTGCTCGACTGACTAAGAAGTGGAATCGCAGCCTGACAGGAAAAAATCGTTCCCAACAGATTAGTTTCTATCTGAAGACGCACATCATTAGAATCTAACATTGCAATTGGACTTGGACGAGCGAGTCCCGCGTTACAAATCAGCCCATCAAAGCCACCGAAATGATCCGATATAGCAGCCAACGCCTCATGAATAGCTAATGAATCAGAGACATCTGCGGTGACTCCAAAAACACAATCTGCATTGAGCTCTTCCAAAGCATTCTCGATCGAATCTTCATTTTTCGCGATGATGCCGACGCTGGCACCCTTATCAAGTAAAACGCGAGTAATAGAGAACCCAAATCCCCTCGCGCCACCGGTAACAGCGTAGACGGCGTCTGATACACTGTTCATGATACACCTATGGCAATGGTTTTGGTCTCAAGATATTCTTCGAAACCTTCCTGCCCCATTTCACGACCGATTCCACTTTGCTTATAACCACCAAAAGGCGCATCCGCACCGTAGTAATTACCTCCGTTCACCGTAACCGTTCCCGTCCTCAATCTGCGAGCAACAGCCAACGCTTTTTCCTCTGAACCTGACCACACACCAGCTGAAAGTCCGTAGGGAGAATTATTAGCAATATCAATCGCCTCATCCTCCGTCTCATATTCTATGACCACAAGAACCGGACCAAAAATCTCCTCTTGAGCGATAACCATCTCATTCGTGACATCCATGAAGACCGTGGGTTCAATGTAATATCCCTTATCCAGATGTTTTGGCATACCTCCACCCAGAAGTATACGAGCTCCCTCGCGCTTACCCTTATCAATATATTCAAGCACACGATCACGTTGTCGAGCATTGATTAAAGGTCCCATTATCTGAGTCTCAGACATCGGATCACCATATTCAATATACCCAAAGTAGGTCTGGAGAAGTGATTCAACCTCATCACGACGTGACTTAGGTATTAGTAATCGGGTGTGTATTGCGCAACCTTGGCCTGCATGAAAGCAAACGGCAAGAGAACTCAGCAGGCTCTGGGAAAGATCTGAGTCGTCGAGAATTATGTTAGCAGATTTTCCTCCAAGCTCCAGAAACACCTTCTTTACAGATTCTGAGGCTAAGGCCATAACACGCTTCCCAACAACCGTAGAACCGGTGAAGGAAATCATATCTACACGAGGATCTTTTACCAATTGCTCACCCAATGAAACAGGATCTTCAGCTGTCAGCACATTAAACACCCCGGCAGGAATATCGGTCGATTCTTTAACAATCTGGCCAAGCATCGCAGCTGACCAAGGTGTCTCTGGCGCTGCCTTTAGTACCACACTGCAACCAGCAGCCAATGCAGGGATACATTTAGCAAGATTAATTTGCAGGGGAACATTCCATGGCGTGATACACCCGACGACACCAATCGCTTCTTTTTCTACGATTCTTCTACTTCGTTGCCCCAGAGGCTCGGCAATTCCCAAGTCACGATCCCATTTGTATTGTGGCAGAAATTCGAGCATATGATCGATAAAACTAATCGGCACATCACAATGGGGACCAGACATACCACAAATTCCCATGGGCGCACCCGTCTCTGCAGAAATAAGATCTCGCAGGCGGGCCTGAGCGGCCACCAAACCATCCTTGAGCTGGGTCAAGCAGTGGTGTCGGAAATCGTGATCGCGACTCCATTGTGATTGATCAAATACTCTTCTTGCTGCACCTATAGCACGATCCATGTCTTCATACCCAGCATCGGAAACTACACCAATCGCTAATTCTGAAACGGGAGAAAAATTGTTGTAAGTCCTCCCAGAAGTGGCAGCCACGAGTTCACCATCAATTAGAAGTCTTTGTTCAGCATCCATAGAGAACCTCAACACCTATTCATGAATAAATCGTAAATAACTTCTCGCAAACTTTTGGTCGAAGGTAGATCTACTCCGAGATCTATCCCACTAGAAAGCGCGCAATCGAGATCTTTTTCACCGAGCCTGCCAAAAACACCAAAGAGCCCCTCCATTTCTTGTTCCGAACAAGACTTTGCCAATGCGTTCCTGTTACTAATAAACTGATGCATGACATCGTTGACAATCCCATTAGATTGACCGACTTCTTTTAAAAGATTGAAGTCTATTCCACCTGCCTCTGCTAGCTTCACCGCCTCAGACATGGCTAGAAATTCGGCATAAGTAATCATGTTATTACATAACTTTAGCAGGAGGCCAGAGCCAACATCCCCGGCATGTATAACTTTATCTGCCGAAGTTTCAAAAACTGGTTTAGCCTTTTCGAAGTCGGATAGTGAACCGCCCACCATGTAGCATAACGATCCCAATTCAGCGCCTTGTGCACCGCCAGATATAGCCGCATCAATAACTGAAATTTCTCTATCTTTCCCATCATTCACCCACCTTAAGAAGGATGCTCTAGTGACCGTGGAATGAATAGAAACTAAGGTATCGCTGCCTGCATGGCAAAATACCCCATCTACTCCATATAGCACGCTTTCTACCTGCTGATCATCTCTAACACAAATACCGATATGATTAGAACTGGCTGCTAACTCAGCAATAGTCTGACAAGCCAGCGCACCCTGGGTACCAAGCTCTTGAGCCTGAGAAGTCTGGACATCAAAGACTCGCGTAACAAAATCATC
>CAJXCR010000006.1 GCA_913051825.1 uncultured Halieaceae bacterium | reverse complement strand
AGTTGGCGATAAATGAAAGAATTTGAGGGAGCGAAACGCACCCTCAAAACACTTCGATTGTAATCAGCTTTTACCACCCACCGGAGTGGAAAACCAAACTCGTGGAATATCGCAATCATATATTCCGTCACCGTAAATCTTATTTGCGGCCTCATCTCCATCAAGCTCATGATATTTTTCCATTGCCAGACCTCGTTCTTCTAAGGAAGAGTTAACCCAGATTTGATAAAAATCGAAAGTTGTATTTCTAGGAGTTCCTGCACCTAAATCCCAGCGATATAATCCACCAGGGATTTCATTATCCGTCATCCATGAAGCCCATTCTGCATCCGCTCTCTTTGCTTCCTCTAACGATGCACCATCTTGGAGGGTGCATGACCAAATGGTGACATATCCTGCTTCGCCCGGTTTTTCGTAGCTTCTAATAGTATGGCTGGTGACTAGGCTATGGCCTGAACATTTGGATGTCTGATCAAATTTCTTTTGCATGTCAGCGCCTTTCGCTACAAATTCATCGTTAATCCTACCCATCTGCGAAGGGGTATCGGTTACTCCTACCCAGAAAAAATCAAAATCAAAATCATTACCATCTACAAAGAATGGCGTGAAAAGAAAAGCTTGATATGGCACCGAAAATGTATCGTCTGCCCACTTATCCCAAGTCTTAGCTACAGAAATCACATCATCAAAATCTTTGCCTTCAGCATAGTTGCAACTAAAGTTTTCTAGAGTTTCGCTCTGATCATCTGCAATTACACTTGTAGATGATAGTATTAAAGTACAAAAAATAGATTTTATAAGTCTCATAAATTCTCCTAAAATAAATCATTTAAAGACCACATTTTCTAGGTCCAAACAGTTATAGAAATTGGTGCGCACAGAATTCTAATGCGACAATACCAGTATGCACTATTATCCATACTGCCTTTTGCTGCAATACTGAATAAGACCTTCTCATTAATGCAACAGGAGAAAACTTTTTTAGTACCCCAATCTTTATTTAATCGGAGTTCAATATCACCAAATGCACGTAGAAGAAAAAATCTTTGGCATCTACGATGGAGACGGCACAATACTTGGTGAAATAAAGTATTTTTTCGCCAAGCATTTCCTCGGCAAAAAATGCTCATTATGTGACATCACTCATGGTAATAGTTTTCGTGGAAAAACGGCTTGGAGGCAAAATTTAGATCAAATCGAATGGCTTCATCGGAATGATCAAACTGAAGAAATGCGTGCGCTTACTAGAAACCATTTGCCGATAGTGATAAGACACTCTAAAGGCCTCTACGAGATCCTCTTGTCCGCCGATGACTTGGCTAAATGCAAAGGAGACTATGAGGCTTTTTTGACACTTTTACGTAAAAAACTATAAGAGCAATAAACGATGTCTAAATTAGATAGCTGGCTTGCTCAGGTTGAAGAAGAGATCGTGGATCCGCAAACTCCGATCATTGATGCACATCATCATCTCTGGCAAAACAAGGGTATCGTTGGTCACTCTGGTGACGATTATGAACTAGATGATTTTTGGTCTGATACAGCTTCCGGTCACAATGTCATCGGTACTGTATTTATAGAATGTGGCACAAACTATTTTTCTCACAGTCCGAAGGCAATGCAACCAGTCGGCGAAACTGAATATGTTGCCACCATAGCGAAAAAATCTCTTCAAGATGCAGCACTAGGAAAACCTCCTATTCTAGGCATTGTGAGTTATGCAGACCTTCGACTTGGTGCCGCAGTTAATAAGATAATTGAGGCCCATATAGAAGCTGGGAATGGATTATTTCGCGGCATTCGACATTCTTCGGCTTATTACCCGGATCCTCCAATTATTGATCGCTATGCCGGTCGAATCGAACATTTAATGATGCAAAATGATTTTCGTGCAGGCTTTGCACAACTGGAACCAGCTGGGATAACCTTCGACGCCTGGCTGCTACATCCACAAATTCCAGAATTGACCGCTCTGGCTCGCGCATTCCCTCACACTACCATCATATTCGATCACTTTGGCGGCCCCTTAGGCATAGGTCCATACGAAGGTAAAAAAACTGAGATTTTAGAGGTATGGAAGCGAGATGTTGCTGAGCTAGCATCTTGTGATAACGTTGTAGCGAAGCTTGGCGGTCTAGCAATGCCCATCAATGGTTGGGGCTGGGATCAACGCGATCTGCCGGCATCTTCAGACGAAATTGTCGCAGCACATCAAGATTACTATCTGCACACCATCGACTGCTTCAGTCCAGCGCGTTGCATGTTTGAAAGCAATTTCCCCGTTGACAAACAGTCGGTATCTTACGGTGTACTATGGAATGGTCTTAAAAAGATAGCAAATCGATTTACCGACGATGAAAAAGAACAGCTTTTCCGCGGAACTGCAGAATGGGTTTACCGACTGGAAATTTAAACAATTTTCAGAATGGATCAAACCATCCTAAACATTTTTCTCAATCGCCCTTTGGTTTTTGGCGAGATCATCGAATAACGAAGCTATTAGATCAGGATGAGTTAACATGCCGTCTCGCGGACAATCTGCCTCAATAAATTGCCATTGCCTTCCTGTTCTTGCCGGTCCTATCATCTCTTCACTAGTTCGCCGGTAATTTTGCCCAACGCAATGAATAAACACTGGAGACAAACCATCCCAACCGCCATTTTTTAGTTCGAGCTCGTCAGTCCACTGCTTCGCTGGGTGAGTAGTTATCCTATTACGTAGCAGCGCTACCGCTGAAGTCTCATCCGGAGGAACCAACATTTCAATGGGATAATCATCCCACATTACCATTTGATATCCTTCTACAAATTTTTTACTTCTCTCATACCACCAATTTGGAAACCGCCCAGAAAAAGGGTCTTTGGGGACTCCAGCTAATCTTCCGGGTCTCGGTACAATGGCATCAAAAAAAACAATTCTCTTAACCCTTTCTCCGAGCTGATCTGCTACACCTGTTATTGTTACGCCCGCGAAAGAGTGACCGACTAGGATTATTTCACTGAGGTCTTCGAACTTAATAACATTGGATATATCTTCGATGTGCGTATCCAATCCTACTTGTGGACCGGTGAGATGAATCCGCTCACCACAACCAGTACAGGTGGGCGTCCAAACGCGATGACCTAACTTTTGAAGTTTCTCTGCTACTGACCGCCAGACCCATCCACCATGCCATGTCCCATGGACTAGGACGAAATCAAAAAAACGGCTCTGGGCATTTGGAACAACTGCTGTGCTAGCCAATAAAGGAAGTGAACCCAGGAAATATCGCCTATTAAATTGCATGGCGCTTTAGCCTCTTCTCAAAGGTCTCTCGGACAATTGTACTATTGTAAATCGTTTTTTGTTTTAACTGGGAAAACATATAAAGGATAAAACTTAATATTAGTTCTTGTGAGAAATCCGTCAAAATCAAGTATGGTATTCACAGCTTTTACTGAAGGAGAATGAATGATGAGCCGCCGCATACTATGGGTCGCAAAATGCATAGATCGACCTGGATCGTCCTCTGCTGAAAAGAGAAAAGAGCATATGGAAGAACATTTCAGCTATATCGAAACCATCATTGATTGCATCGCCTTTGCTGGGCCTCTTACCTCAGAGGGTGGTGATAAAATTATCGGCAGCATGTTAGCCTTTAAGACCGAAGAGTTACAAAAGGCGCAACTGTGGCTAAGTCAGGATCCGTATTTTTCTTGTGAAATATGGGAGAAGACTGAATGGTCAAGATTTGTTGCGTCTGCGGGCGATCTTGTCGACGGAATCACGTGGTAGACGATCTCTAATCAGGATAACTACCTAGAATTTTTTTAGTTAAAAGCAGGCTCAAGAAAAATGAATCTAATAAAGGCTTCCATACTTGGTTTTTTTCTTAACTTTAGTTTTTCATTATTCGTGTTGGCAGAAAATAATGAAGAAGCACTAGAAGATTATACCGCAAGAATAAAACGCATCTCTTTGATGACTCAAAATTTAGAGGAGTCACTCAATTTTTTTACGATGGTCATAGGTTTTAAAATTGACTTTAAAGGAACATTACCCCCTGGAAAAGAACCTTTTTTAGGTCCGGTTTTCAATATAGATACAAATAAACCTATCAATCGCGCACTCCTTTCAACATCTAAAGAACCAAGAGGACTTTTCCTGATCGAACAAAAAGAGATGAAAAGACCACCAATTAACGATATTCGATCAGTAGTTCTAGTAGTTGAAGTTGATAGTCTTGAAGAAACACTGACCCGTGCAAAAATATTTGAATCTTTCGCTACGGAAACTATTACTGATGTTACACCCGAGGGAAAAACTTTTTCTGAAGCAATGATTTTAAGTCCCGCAGGACACGCTATTCTGGTGTATCAGCTAAAAGAAAACAAAGAAATTAAAAATAGAAATTCCCTATAATAAGAATAAGTATTGCATTGACGGTCCCAAAATTAATTCGTTGAACCAAATTGTAGTCTTTTTTTCCATCGAGTAACGGAAGAAAAAGGAATGAAGTACTCCACACTATTACTGCAGCAATAAGGGTTATCATGGATTTACATTACCCAGAATAGAAAAACAAACTACGGTGCCAGAAAAATCAGCTGTTTTCATATCGAGGTGCATTTCTTAAAACTGAATTCAGCTCTTCATCAGACTCTGCCTCTAGCACCTTATCTATCCAAGAATGGAAGTGCTGATTACCTTGCTCATTTCTGCCAAATAACACATGATCAAGAGCCCCAATCTTTAAAGCAGATTGAGCAGATTCTCCGGTCGCATAGTCCTCTTCCATAACTACTTGCTGAAAAAAATCAAACTGAGCCTCTGAAGCTTCAGGATCTAGTGGCGCCTCTTCCATAATATAATACTGAGTGGTGATGCTTTCCTCGACGGTATCTGTTGGCAATATCTGTGAAATCATGACGCCACGACCTCCTCCTGAAAAAGAAGCAATAGAGGTTGTAGGAAAAACCGTCCAGACACCATAAGTTAAGCTCTCTTTGTCCCAGTCACGTTCTGGTTTATCAATTAAATTAGCCATGTAACCTAAGGTCTCAGTCGCTATGTGATCTTTGATATTCGAAGGTGATTTTATGTGCTGGTGTGGTCCCCAAGCAAAATAGAGCCCTCTATTGGTCGCATCGCTCCCAAAAGTTTCTCGGTGCAATACTGGCACGTGGTAGTATTCAAGATAGCCATCATAGGCAATCTTCCAGTTTGGCCCCTTGAATGTACGTTTGGAAACATACACCCAATCTTTGAAATCAAAAGCCTTGAGTACATTATCGTAACCGGAAAGAAACTCGGGAATGTTTACTCGAGAATTCGGGTCAAGCACGCCCCATATCAAACCAGCAGATTCATAGACGGTAAGCCGTTTAAGACCATAATCACACTTGTTAATTTCGCCAAAATCATCTTGCGTATTGACTTCTAACAACTCTCCTGAAGTAGAGAAACTCCATCCGTGATAAGGGCAGGTAAATCGACGCCGTTGACCATTTTCCTGCTTTGTTAGCCTAGCTCCTCGATGTGTACAGGCATTAATAAAGGCATTAGCATTACCATCTTCACTTCTTGTTACTATCAGAGACATCCCTGCAACGGATAACGTTTTGAAATCGTTGGGACGGGCAATTTCACACGAGGGTCCTAAAATAATTGGTACTCGTTTGATAAGTTTTTTTAGCTCATCGTTAAATCGAACAGAATCAGTGTAGTGAGCTGCGGGCAGCTTCATAACCTCAGGCGCTTGCTTCATGGTGCCTGATCTTGCATGTTGAATGACTTCACGAGCCATCGGAATTAGGGGATCTTCAGAGGATGCTATGATTTCGCTCATACCGACTCTTTAAATTTAATTTAGAATATTCTTTTTATGATGTAATTGAATCATAGAAACGCGATAACAAAAACCTTTCTTATAATGAAGCCAATTTCTATGTCGTTAGTTTTTTCGCTCGAGCGCGTAGTTCAAATTTTTGCACCTTTCCCGTAGATGTTTTTGCGATGGACTCAAACACAAAGTTACGAGGCACCTTGTAACTGGCAAGATGGTCGCTACACCAAGCAACAAGATCGCTATCAGAAACTTCAGCACCCGCAACCAACTCTACAAAAGCGCACGGAGTCTCTCCCCATTTTGGATCGGGCATAGCCACCACGACGGCCGCCAAAATTTCTGGATGCTTGTACAACACCTCTTCGATTTCAATGGAAGAGATATTCTCACCTCCAGAAATAATAATATCCTTCGAACGATCCTTAAGCTGAATATACCCATCCTGGTAAATCACCCCAAGATCCCCAGAATGAAACCATCCATTCTTAAACGCGTCTGCCGTGGCCTGCTTATTTTTCAAATAACCCTTCATAACAACGTTTCCACGGAACATCACTTCACCTAAGGTTTTCCCATCCCTAGGTACTGCAGTCATTGATTCTGGATCGAGAACATCCAACTCCTCCAGCGCATGGTAGCGCACTCCTTGCCGGGCTTTGAGCTGAGCTTGCTCGGCTTCTGAAAGTAAATTCCAATCTTCATTCCAATCATTCACGACAGCGGGGCCATATACCTCGGTCAAACCGTATAGATGGGTCACAACAAATCCTACTTCACGCATCTGAGATAAAATCGATTCCGGAGGCGGTGCTGCTGCAGTAAAAAAATGAACTGTCTGAGGAAAAGTACGTTTATATTTTTCTTCGACACCTAAGATAGTAGACATCACTACCGGAGCTCCGCAAAGGTGAGTCACCGCATGATCATCCAATGAAGCCCATATAGCTTCAGCACGAACCTCTCTTAGACAGACATGGGTACCACTTACCGCAGAAATCGTCCATGGGAAACACCACCCATTGCAATGAAACATTGGCAATGTCCATAGATAAACTGCATGTTTTTGTATAGATGTTGTAACAACATTACCTTGAGCTAAGAGATACGCTCCACGGTGATGATAAACAACGCCTTTTGGATCACCCGTCGTACCCGATGTGTAATTTACGGAAATCGCGTCCCATTCATCCAACGGCATCAGCCACTTAAAATCTACATCCCCGGAATCTACCAAAACTTCATAATCATGATCGCTTAAGCGCTCTCCAGCTTGCGAGCAGACTGGGTCTGCATAGTCAATTAACCATGGTTGCACATTTGCTAGTTCAAGAGCTGTCTTCACTGTTTTTGAAAAAGCGGTGTCGGTTATTAATACTTTGCTCTCGGCATGCTCTAACTGAAAAGCAATAACTCCAGCGTCCAACCTTGTATTTAATGAGTGTAAGACTCCGCCACACATCGGTACTGCGTAATGCACTTCTAACATGGCTGGTGTGTTAGCTAACATGACAGAAACCGTGTCCCCACGACCAATTCCTCGATCAGCAAGTACTGATGCTAGCTGCCTGCAGCGAGAAAAAAAATCTGCATAACAGATTGATTTATCACCGTAAATGATTGCCACATGTTCAGGAAAAACCGACGCTGCTCGCTGAAGAAAAGTGATGGGAGTCAGGGGTTGGTAGTTTGCCTCATTTCTGTCGAGTTCGGAATCGTAGATACTTGTCATAATTAGATTCCCTCCAAGGAGCGCTCTCGCTCCTTAAAATCAGATTCAATATCTTCTGTTGATCCTGGTGAGAAAATAGTTTCGACTAATCCTGCCAGCAAAATCAGTATACCGCCAAGACCCTCTCGCCAACCAAATGGATCGTCTGCCAGCAAACCCGCACTCACAGTTCCCACAACGACTTCAGAAAGTATCAAAATTGAAAAAAGTCCTGCACCTATACGGCTCGGTGACCAAAGAATTATGGTGTTAGTGGGAATAAAAAACCCCACTGACAGGAGAAAGAGCCATGGCGCCATTGAAAGCAAGCTCCCAGCCGAAGGCATTGGCCCTAGTTCTGCGGTCAAAAGTGAACTCAAACCAAGTGTCGCCAGTGTGCCATAGAGGAAAAAAGCAAATAAAATTGGCTGGACACTCTTGGATTTGACTTCTTGTAATCTCAGTGCTCCGCCTGCGAAAAAGCAACCCCCAAGTAGCGCCAACCAGTCTCCCCAGTTCTCTGGTACTGGAAGAAAAAAATCCCGAGCAAGAACAATCCATAAACCAGCAAATGCCAGAACAAGACTCATTAATCTGGAAAGGCCAAAACGTTTGCCAAGAAATATTCTTTCAAATAGTGCGGTCCAAAAAGGAATTAAAAAAAACAGTATTAGAGCTCGCATTACTTCTGTGAGAAGAAAGCTATTTGCGTAGCACGCGTAACCTCCCCCCATCAAAAACCCTATAATGGGAAATTCTAATCCCGTCCTTTTTCCGCGCATAGCTCGCCATAAAGCTAAGGGTGACAGTACGAGCAATGCAATACCCATTTGTGCAATTGTTCCCCATCCTCCAGTCAGCCCATACCCCTCGAGAAATCTTTGCGGCAACCAGTACAGTCCCCACGAACCTGCAGCAACGGTTAACCCTAGACAAATTAAAAAATGATTCGGATGCCTCATAATATTCTAGGTAAATGCAGGAAAAAGGTTGGTCATTTAATTTAGGGGTCAGGAGTACCTGGGTCCTGTTTTAGCGATACCTCATGATCTTCTAAGACCTGGTACAATGGAAAATCTACCCAAGTATCATTTAGATAGTTGAGCTCAGGTACTTCCTCTTTAGGATCTACAAGCAAATTATAGACCGATGGATAGGCCATCTTCTTAATTCCATAACCGTCATCATCCATCTCTCTGATGAGAAGTTTCCAGTTCCGCCATTTCGCACCAAATAACTCATTACCAATATAAATCACTAGAGATTCCCTAGCTGATTTTTCCGATTTTCCCATCAAAAAATCAGATTGATCTACACCATCTATTATTCGATCCGTCGGAATCTCAATCTCTATAAAGCTAGCCAAAGTTGGAAATAGATCTATTTGATGAACGATTTCGTTTGAATACCCTCTCTTCGGAATTTTTTCTGGCCAGCGGATTAAAAAAGGAACTCGCAAAGATCCTTCATACGGCGAAAACATGCCACCTCGCCAAGGTCCAGTGAACCCAAATGATCTAGGAACACCTTCTCGCCCATTGTCGGACGTAAAAATAAAAATTGTGTTCTCTCTTAACCCAAGTCTTTCTATCGTATCCAGCAATTCTCCAACATAAGCATCTGTTTGCGCCAGTACGTCAGCAAAGCTTCCGTTACCTGTGCTACCTCTAAACTCCGGATGCGGATCTACTGGCTCATGAGTTTGGGTGTAGGGAAGGTATAAAAAAAATGGATTTTTGCTCTTGGCTTTTCGAGTAATAAAATCGACCGCATTATCAGTGATTTCTCGATCAATAGCTGCGCGTTTTTCTCGATCAAATATTTCTAGCTCTTTAGGCTTTTGTCCTCGCTTAGACGACATTACTCGGGTGAAAACTGCATTGGGATGACTGTTAGCTGAAAAACTATTACTGTCTGGCCAAAAAGCTCGATCTGATGACCTAGGAATGCCGATCCATTCATCGAAGCCTTGATCTGTAGGATAACGACCTTGAGTATCTCCTAAATGCCATTTCCCAAAAATACCAGTGGAGTAGCCTTGATCTGATAGCATTTCAGCTAGCGTGATCTCCCAGGCGGTTATCCCGTACCAGACACCTCTTAAAGTCCCATCCTGACGCACCCGGGTACGGACCCCGTAGCGGCCCGTCATTAGCGCTGAGCGCGAAGGCGTGCACTCTGCCTCAACATTATAGTTTGTAAGCTGGAAACCTTCCGCTGCGATACTATCAATATTCGGTGTCGCCGCACCGCGCAATATTCCACCGCCATAAACCCCTACTTCACCATAACCAAAATTATCCATTAACACTATGACAATGTTTGGGCGTTGCTTAGATTCTGAAGCCGCCTGAAGTTGACAAGTCATGATCATGAGAAGACCGAAGAACGACACCTTAAAAATTAAGACCAACTTTCTCATTTGATAATAGGCATCTATATAAAATCTGAGCTTAACATTAATCGATAAAAAACCATCTAGTCTAAACTAAACACGTGGATGGCTTGGCCCGAAGATGGTTGATAAATATCTGGCGACAGAGTAGCGGTCAATGCTCGAAATACTCCAATGCCGGTCTGCACGGCAACATACTGCTTTCCATCGAACCCAAAACTGATCGGATAACCATGCAGAGGCGCCGGCAGGCGGATTGACCACAATTCTTCACCATTAATAATGTCGAATGCCTTAAAATATCGATCCAAATCACCTATAAAAACTAATCCACCACCGGTGGTAAGAGCTCCAGTAAGAAACATCGCTCTCTGCTGAATACTCCAACTCTCCTTCATCGTTTTTAGATTATATGCAGCCAATTTTCCTAGGTTTTCGTCAGTACCTGGCATTGGATAGGTAGCCGAGTCTCCGCCATAACCTCCTCCACCAAGCTCAAGCTCAACAGCTCTACCGGTCATATCCGAACAAGTTTGATGTAAGGGAATAATTAAGGTGTTTCTCGAGGGGTCTAAGGCGGAGGCCTGCCAGTTGTGCCCCCCATAAATCCCAGGGCAGACCGAAATCGTGTCTCCTATCTTCGCCTCTAAAATGTCAGAACGGTATTTCACATGGCCTTCCTTCCTATTGATCTCAGTAAAAAGATTCTGGGGCAAGGTTTCTACCAGATCAATAAATTCACCGGTTCGACTATCGAGCTTCCATAGAATTCCATCTTTGCCAATTGTGATCACATATTTACGCTTATCGATATCAACAAGTACACGTTCAAATCCCACTTCCATATCTATAGTCTCTCCGGGCACATGCTGAAAGTACCAGACGATCTCTCCAGTACTAGGATCAAGGGCCAAAGTAGAATTTGTATAAAGCGCTTTGTCAGCCGGAGACATACCGCGGCTGGCTGCAACCCATGGTTTTGGTTGCGATGTGCCAATAATAAAAAGATCTAGCTCCGGATCATAGGAGCCAGCTATCCAGGAATCTCCACCCGCCCGCAAATCTCGGGGAAGACCTCCCCAGGTATCTTCTTCCTCAGGTTTAGTAAGTTTAATAGTGGAGGTTCTCCAAAGTTCCTTTCCCGTTTCAGGATCATGTCCGGTTAAAAAACAACCTTCCCTTGTATAACGCTCACAACCATTAATGCCACTCAATACCACCCCATTTCCAATGATCGGACCGCTAGAATGCGTGTACGCATCCTTATAATCTGCTTTTACTGTTCGCCAGACTTGTTTGCCAGATCGCATGTCTATCGCCACCAAGGCCGCGTCATAAGTGCTTAAGAAGATCTTATCTTCATAAATAGCTATATTTCTCGTCGGACCACCTAAAACACGGGCATCGGAGGGAAAATCATAATTGTAGTTCCACAACACATTGCCGGTTGCAACCTCTATCGCTTGAATACTGTTATTCGGATGCGTCAAAAACATTATTCCTTGATGAACAAGAGGAGTTCCCTGATTACTACCGTCCTCCATAGCCAAAGACCAAACCAATTTCAAATTTTTAACAGTTGATCTGTTGATCAAGGTAAGAGGACTAAAACCGTGACCATCTAATGTTCTGCGCCAACTCAGCCAGGAATCGTCTGACGGCAAATATAAGTCATCAAGCGAAACATTGGCGAGATCATCAATCGGACGATTTTCAAATCCTGTCACTTTGCTAGCCATGGCGGCAACTTCCTCCGCCCCTGACCAGCTTGTAGTTTCATTTGCCAGGCTGTCATTAACGGCAAGTAGAACAGAGTCTGAATCTATAAAATCACGGTTTCTTCCCAAGATATAATTCAAAATCGAAGTGTAATCTTGGTCGCTAAGCGATACAGATCCACCCGGTGGCATGGTTTTTCTGGTGTAATCAATGAGACTATCTAACGACCGATTGTTCCATTTTTCTATAAACGAGGCACCTACTAAGGAGACTCCGTGCGCGGTACCCCTGAGTGTTTGCGAATGACAATCGCCACACTCTCGCACATATAGATCTCTGCCATCACTGAATGAAGAGGACTGGGCACCGGCGATCTTGAATTGACTCATTGTTAAAATCACGATCGCAACTAAAACCTTTGTTTTCATCAACGGCCTGCCTTTTATCTTTATTCTGCTTAAAGTAAAGCATCTAATTTACTTTATATCCACAGCGGCATTTAATGTTATTCTCGAAAAGAGTAATACATGAATAGCAACGATTCTCGAATCGCTGAATTAAAGACAGAATCCTTAAGTAGCATAGAGAATATAGCCCAAATGATATGTGCAGAACTGTCTCACCAAAATGAAAAATAGTTTGCAAATCGGATTTAATCCGGAGTGGGAAATATGACAAAAATAAAGGGTCCAGCTATTTTTCTTGCTCAGTATGTAAGCGATGACCCTCCATTTAACACGTTAGAATCTCTCGCGAAATGGGTTTCAGATTGTGGCTTTAAGGGCATACAGATTCCAAGCTGGGACGCTCGACTTTTTGACCTAAAGACAGCTGCCGAAAGCCAGCTCTATTGTGATGAAATAAAGGGAGCTTTAACAGGTTATGGGATCTCAATTACAGAGCTGTCCACCCACTTGCAAGGACAACTAATTGCCGTCCACCCGGCGTATGACCTTATGTACGACTCTTTTGCTCCTGCTGATCTACAAAATAATCCGAAATCCCGTCAAGAATGGGCCGT
The DNA here is from genome assembly GCA_913051825.1 of uncultured Halieaceae bacterium. Lineage (GTDB taxonomy): Bacteria > Pseudomonadota > Gammaproteobacteria > Pseudomonadales > Halieaceae > CABYJX01. Next base: position 31,700 of record CAJXCR010000006.1, on the reverse strand, counting down.
CAATCAACTACATTTAGCCGCAAAGGCTTCGCATAATTTGGGTTTAAGTAATCATGCTACATTTTCCGGTGCTCTGGCATGGCCATATTTTTATCCCTGGCCGCAGCGACCAGAAGGACTTGTGGAAATGGCGTTTGACGAACTCGCTTCTAGATGGCTACCTATATTAAACGCATTTGACGAAGTAGGCGTTAACCTATGCTTTGAAATCCATCCGGGGGAAGATTTACACGATGGGATTACTTTTGAGATGTTTCTTGAACGCGTGGATAACCATGCGCGTTGCCACATGCTATATGATCCAAGTCATTATTTGCTCCAGTGCCTGGATTATTTACAACATATCGATATCTATCACGAAAGAATTAAAATGTTTCATGTTAAAGACGCAGAATTTAACTCGACCGGCCGCCAGGGAGTTTACGGAGGTTACCAATCTTGGTTGGATAGAGCTGGTCGATTCCGATCATTAGGAGATGGCCAGATCGATTTTAAAAGTATCTTTTCTAAGTTAACCCAATATAACTTCGAAGGTTGGGCGGTACTAGAATGGGAATGTTGCCTTAAGCATCCTGAAGAGGGTGCCAAGGAAGGTGCAGCTTTCATAAAGGAACATATTATTAATGTGACCGACAAAGCATTTGATGACTTTGCTGGCGCTGGTATTGATCAAGCGACTAACAGAAGACTCCTTGGAATTGATTGATTCATGAAATCTAGAAATCCGATCCGATTAGGCATGGTCGGTGGAGGAAAAGGTGCCTTCATCGGAGAGGTTCATCGAGCGGCGTCAAAACTCGATGGAAAATATATATTGTGTGCAGGAGCCCTCTCATCCGATCCTAGAAAATCAATCGCATCTGGGAAAGAACTCGGACTAGATGAAGACCGAATATATGAAACATTTGAAGATATGATTCTAAAGGAGTCGAGACGCGATGACTCCATTGAAGCAGTATCGATTGTAACTCCTAACAATACTCATTTTCCAATCGCACAATGCTGTTTGGATGCCGGGCTTCATGTGATCTGTGACAAACCTTTTACGTTAACAAGCGCCCAGGCCGACCAGCTTATTGAAAAAGCACGCAAACAGAACCTGGTGTTGGCGGTAACCTACAACTATTCAGGCTATCCGATGGTGAGGCAGGCCAGAGCAATGATTCGGGATGGAGAGATCGGAAAGATAAGAATCATCCAAGCTGAGTATGCACAAGGTTGGCTATCGGAACCTATCGAGCGCGACGGACACAAACAAGCGCTCTGGCGAACGGATCCCGAAAGATCTGGGATGGCTGGTTGCGTGGGTGATATCGGCACTCACGCATACCATTTGATCTGCTTCACCAGTGGATTAACTCCAAAATCACTATGTGCCGATGTCTCAACATTTGTGGAAGGAAGAAAGCTTGATGACAATGCGAATATATTACTGCGGTTTGATGGTAATGCGACCGGGATGATATGGACTAGCCAAGTTGCAATCGGCAATAACAATGGATTGAAGCTAAGGATTTTTGGGGACAAAGGAGGCATAGAATGGAATCAGGAACATCCCAACGAGCTGATTTTTTCTCCTCTAAATCAACCATCGCAAAAAATTACTACGGGAAGTCCTAATGCTAAAATTGAGGCTTCGAGTATTTCTAGGCTCCCGCCTGGTCATCCAGAGGGCTATTTAGAAGCTTTCGCCAACCTGTATACTGAAATCGCCGATTCCATTATGGATGCAAGAGTTGGAAGATTCGCCAATACGCACACCAACACACCATCTGGATATGATGGTAAGCAAGGGGCAATTTTCGTTGAGTCGGTTATCCGATCAAGTTCTTCTGGATCAATCTGGGTAAACCTCTAATTTATAAAGCTGCTTTATTTTTTTGATAGAACTGCAAAATTAGATAGCAGAGAAACAACACTGCGGGAAGAATACTCATACGCTGTATCACTTCTACACCGACTGAGTTATCCATATATCGACCCATTAGTGGCAGCACTATTGCCACAGATAAATTTCCCAAACCACCCATAAGCGACAATCCAAATGCGCCACTCTCTGGTATGTTCTCGGAAATAAAGGCCAAGGTGGTTGGCCAAAAAAAAGTGATGCCTATTGCAAATACGGCGGCCGAGATAAAAACATACTTTCCAGAAGAAATTGCTAATAACTGAAGACCTATGAATGAGAATAAGGCGGAGAACAATAACATCCCTACCACAGTGAGTTTTTTTGAAACCGGACCTGCGTAGTATCTACCAAGCATCATAACTCCATTAATAAATGCCAACACCAATAGCGCGTTAACACCTGTTTCTTTGAGTAACGATTCTATTCTCTGTGTCGTTCCCAGCTCTGTTGCTGCCGAAAGCAACATGCAGAAAGCAATAAAGACATATAGCGGCCTAAACAAACTCCTAAAAGCGTCAGAACTACTTATACCCATTTCCACTCGCTCAGTGACCGGAAATGCCTGTCCTAATAATGTGTAGCCATAAATAGTAAGAGGAATAAATAAGGTTGCTACCATGTAATGCCATGACATGGTCATGAGATCCATTGCGATATACCCAGCAATGGATCCAACGACTATTCCCGCCGGCCACCAAAGATGAAAGCGATTTAGCATCTTTGTTTTTTGATCAGGATACATACTTGCGACCAGCGGATTGCAGACGGCTTCAACCATCCCATTGCCTAGGCCCATTAAAAGTGTCGCGATAAATAGCGACTCAAGATCGAAAGCCAATAAGGTCGTTAGTATGCCTAGAGTATGAAAGAAGAATGCTAGCCACATCCCTTTTTTCATTCCAAGGGTATCAACAAGAGGTCCGCCGAGAATCATGGCAATAGTAAAACCCCAGAATGCGGGCATAAATGCATAACCAATCTCTTCTAGGGTCAGGCCAAGACCATCTGGACCAAACACGGTCTCCAACCTTGCTCTGACAGCGAATGTCATGGCGGTCAGTAGTAGAGAAGTGCAACTGGCAAAAAATAATCTGTCTTTATTTATTTGGGCCATTTATTACCATGGTTATTTTACTAACAAGTTTGCTTAACAATTATTTTATTAAAATATATCGAGGCAATCGACTGAAATCCTAAATTGTTTTATTGGACTAACTTAACTGACCAGCACTGAAAAAAAAGCCGGGTAGCTCCATTACCATATGCAAAGGTAATAGATACGCCAAAGAAAGCTGACAAAGGGGGAAAAAATTTGAATTAATGCTCCTAATTAAATTTTTTCTAGCATCTAATTATATGTTTGGCGGAAGGTAAGTCGGTCGACGCCCAAAGAGGAGAACCTGAGGAACCTCAAAAATTGGGCGCCGACCTCAGCAACAAAAACATCATCTCATACAAATTTTGAATTGTAAATGATAATCATTCTCGTTTTTAAGGCGATTTAAAGCCAAGAAAGTGCTTAGAGAGCGTAATATAAGATAAACTGTCAAGCTCAATAGAATACTTATTGAACCGCGCTTTTAAGTAACTAAAGGAAGAATTTGGATGAATACTAATCGTGAAACTGTTGATAAATTTTATCGTAGTATTGCTTCGGCTAATTCAGATGCATTAGCCGATATATTAGATCCAAACCTAGAACTTATCATTCCTATTAGTGATGGCGTTTTATCCGGTCACTACCGAGGCAAAACTAAGTTTATGACTGAAATTCTGCCACTGGTATTTTCTTGCGTAAATCAAGAAGAAATTACTTTCTGTAAAGACTACAAAATTATTGCAGACGATGAGCAAACTGTCGTTGCCATGGCACAAAATCATGGATTAGCTTCAAGCGGAGCTCGTTACGATCAAGTTTACGTGCATATACTTACCTTCCATGATGGAAAACTTATACGACTTATCGAGTATTTCGATAGCGCGCTTGCAGACCGCGCACTTTGGGGTGACAGTGCCAAACTACCCGCTGATGCACCCTTTAATCTATCAAATATCTCAGTATAGAACCTTCAACGTCTCGGCTGGATAAGTGGAATAATTGATAACTTTTCGCTTTTAGTCATCAAAAATAGTTTCTTTAAACTTGTATAACGAATGTCGTTCTCCATCGACGTTAATTTCATCTGATTTGAATACGAACTGAGATTTAGTTAGCGCCCTCTTAATTGTATGTGCCTTAATATCGCGATTTTCTTCTTTCATTGCAGCAACAATCTCACGGATGGTAGCCGGACCGTGCACTCTTATCCACCCAACAATCCAGTCTGCATCTTGTAGATTGCGTCTTCTATCTCGACTAAATACTCTTGTCATAAAGCAACTACTTTTTCTTCTACTTTTTTTGGATAGCTATCACCGCGAGTAAAACAATAATCACACCTGGCAAAACTATAATGCTAGGAACGGATTGCTCAAAAAATAGTGTGGCTACGACAAGTACGGCAACCGGATTTAGGTAGGAATATGATGCAACCTTGGTAGGGCCAATTTGAATGGTAGCAAATTGGAGGAGAAAGAAAGAGATAATGGTGGTGAAGACTGATAAATATAACAGGCCTGCTATCACAGAATATTCGATCTCTTCAAAACTCACTTTCCAGACAGCACTTTGGTTGAACAGAAACAGCCAAACTGTGCCTGACAGAATAATCCAAAACGTCATCACTGGCACCGGTTCCCCCGAATGAAAACGTTTTACCAGAGGTGTATATAAAGACATGAAAAATACGCCACCAAAAAATATGAGATCTCCTTTGTTATAGTCAAGACTAAGGAGAGCATTTATGTCTCCACGAAATACAACCCAAACCGAACCGAAAATTCCGAGCAGAAATGCTAGAACCCTACCACGATCTAGCTTCTCCTTTACTAAGATCATTGAAAAAACAGCTGATAATCCAGGAACCAAAGCGTAGAGTGTTCCAGCATTAAGCGCCGAGGTATACCGCAAGGCTTCGAACATACTCCAAAAAAATGTTACCAAGCAAAAACTGATCAGGCTATATTGAAATATTCTCTTTGATCCTGGCCACTTAAATTTATATTTCAAATACACAATCGGATAAAAAATCAGTGAGGCTAGGGAAAATCGAAAAAGGGTTAAAAGACCAGTATCTAATTTCGGCGCTATTATTTGGCAAACAGGGAACGAAGTAGAAATTAACAATGTCGCCAAGATCATCATGGCGTGAGAAAGCGATCGATTTTTATCTCCCAACATTAACGGTATCCTACTTCATTTACATACGCGAGATCTTTAACTAGTTCCATTGTATCTTCCTTAATTGATTTTAATAAAACTACTCCACATCCATTTTGGTATTGAGCTTCAGCCACTCTTCTTCTAGGGATTCTATTTGTCCTGATATTTCCATCTTATCTCTCAGCAAAGATTGAACATTAATTACACTGTCTTTTTTATATGCATCACTCGAACTCAATTCTTGATCGATTTCATTTATTTTTCGCTGGAAGCGCTCTAGTCGCTTTTCAATTTTAGAAATCTCTGCCCTAATTTGGCGCATCTCTTTCTTTTCTATTTTCACTGTTTGTTTTTTTTGTTTAACTTCTCGCGTTTGTTTTTTTTGTAAAGCAGTTTTGCCTAATATAATTCTTCGATAATCTTCTAGATCTCCTTTAAAGACATCTAAACTGCCATCCTTAAGGATCATGAACTCATCTACTGTATTTGCTAAAAGGTGTCTATCATGTGAAATCAGTATGATAGCTCCGCTAAAAGATTGAAGCGCCAAAGTTAACGCTTGCCGCATATCTATATCCAAGTGATTGGTCGGCTCGTCCATCAACAATAAGTTTGGTTTTTTGAAAACAATTTTGGCTAACGCCAACCTTGCTTTTTCTCCGCCCGAGAACAAGTTGACCGAACTGGTAACCTTATTTCCTTTAAAATTGAAACCACCTAGAAAATTTCTTACTCCTTGCTCCGATACTTCTTTGTCTAGATCCTGAATATGGTGCAGTGCATTCTTATTAAGATCTAGATCGTCTACCTGGTGTTGAGAGAAATATCCTATCTTAAGATTCTTCCCTGCGATTTTAGAACCACTTATTAGCGCTAGTTCTCCGTTAAGGCTTTTAATTAGCGTTGATTTGCCTTCTCCATTGGAACCCAGTAAACCAATCCTGTCTCTCGGGCGAATGACTATCTTAAGATCTTGCAGTATCGGGGAGGAATATCCAATACTAGCTTCATCTAATACCAAGAGGGGGTCAGAATTTTTCTCAGCTTCATTGATCGCAAATTTAAATGGAGAATCAATATGAGCTGGTGCAATCTTCTCCATCCGCTCCAGCGCTTTAATTCTACTTTGCGCTTGTCGCGCCTTTGTTGCCTTAGCTTTAAACCTTCGAACAAAATTCTGGATGTGCGAAATCTCTCTCTGCTGCTTAGCATAGTTTTTTTCTATCTCAGCAAGTTTAGATGCTCTCTTAGTCTCAAAATCTGAATAATTTCCTGGATACAGGTCGATACTTTTTTTGTCTAGGTAGGCGATACTATCAGCGCAATCATCAAGAAATTCTCGATCGTGCGAAATCAATATTACTGCACCTTTATATGACTTTATCCAATTTACAAGCCATATAATGGCATCTAAGTCCAGATGATTGGTCGGCTCATCTAACAACACTAAATCTGATGGCTGCATTAAAGTTTGAGCCAGATTTAGCCGAACTCTCCAACCTCCTGAGAAATCTCTTACTGGCTTTTTAAGATCAGTTGATGCAAAACCAAGTCCAATCATTAATTTCTCCGCCCTAGACTTTGCCGAATACCCATCTAGAGTTTCATATTCGGCGTACAAATCACCGAGTAGATTCGTATTTCCAGATTTTTGAGCATCCTCTATGGCTATGTTAACTTTCGCGAGACTCTCATCTCCAGACAAAACATAATCGAGGGAGATTTCTTCTGTAGCTGGCACCTCCTGAGCAAGGTTGGCAATTCTAAGATCTTTAGGATAATTAATATTTCCATCATAAGAATCCAGATCTCCTAGAATGGCTCTGAATAAACTTGTTTTCCCTGATCCATTTGCGCCCACCAAACCAATTTTATTAGTCTCGTAGACTGTAAAGGAAACATCTTGAAACAATAATTCTGTGCCAGCTCGCAAAGAGAGATTAGTAAAGGAGAGCATTAAATTTAGTGAAAAGCGTTGATTTCTTCAGTCAAGGTTTCTACACGCAACTTCACAAAGTCCCGAATGGACAGTCGATTCGGATCACAAAAACCTATTTGTTCTCCATCAATTTCATCTGGGTTATATACTTGTGCACAATCATTTCCTGGTATTCCAGCATCAGTTGACATAATGACTTTGGCAATACGATCTCGTCTCTGCACAAGAGTCGCCCCAATCTCCTCGTCCCAACTGAAATGATTCTCAATTATTGTTGAGATTTCATTGTAAAGGCGCGCCTTATTTTCTTTACTGGCAAATATCTGGTCCCATAAAATTGGGGGACCATTTGAATAAAATGGCCTACTAGCCCAGTCCGGTTTTCCTTCATATGGAAAGGCAGTGGTACTTGCAACATCCTGAAACGTCTTAAAATCCAAAAACCCGGACTGGCACCCATCTGGTTTCGGAATAATGGAACAGTCTGGACTTGGTGTATCAATCAGCGTGTAGTCAAAATCGTTCGGCATATAAATCCATTTTCCAGATGGTTCATTAAAATAAAGATAATAGTTATTGGCGACACGAACATAGTGGTCGACGGCGCCAAGGACAATTTCGGCTGCCTGCGCTTTAATAAATCCAGGAATATCAAATTTTTCACCCAATTCCTCTAAGGTAGGATCGCTTTGAACAAAAGTTGCGAACTCGACTAACGCATCACGAGCCTTACTTAACGATTTTTTCTTGGTTTTTAGATCGTAGGTTGGTTTGTATGGCAGGAACTGGGATTGATTGCCGTCCAAACCCTCCCAATTAATGCGGGAGTTAACAAATTCGGGGTTAAGATAATTATCCGCACCTAACCACTCTTCTCGAGATAGAGGGTCCGGTTTCTCTATACCTACGACACAGAAATCTTCGTTAAAATACTCCTCACTCTCCTCATAGGGTATACACTCAGTATCCACAACGGCTGACCCCGAAAGATTACCTGGGGCAACAACCTTGAAAAGATAACCATTCTTATCGAAGTAACTTTTTAAGAATGGCTTGTCAATCATTTCAATCATCGAGAAGACTCCCATGTTATACGTCTGAGGTAGCGATTGACCATAAAGAGTTTCGTCGTCGTCTCCAACGATCAAAAATTCTACAGCAGCATGGGTTGCCCTAGCGGTAGGCACACCCGACCTGTAGAGTATTTCATGCGCCAGAACTTCCCTCTGATAGCTTGGATCATCCCGGTTATATCGAAGCCGAATTTTTTCTATACCCTTAAACTCTCGCCCATCCGCATCCTTAAATTCCGGAATTTCTTGGGCCAGAATACTGTTACAGGCTTTGTTATCAACATACGCTAATTCGCCATTATCATTAATACATCCGTAAACACTTTCATCATCTTCAAATTCCTCATCAAACTTTATTGAAAAGCTAAAGCGCATAGGTTTTATGGGGCCTGTCCCTGCCTCATAATCTGAAGTGTCGATCGGCACTTGCCGACTTGTGTTGCCGATCATCTTAAAAGCTACTTTCTCTATGGAATCTAGCACATTGCCATCTGCATCAAGGTACTCAAAGTTCGCCTGGCGGTAGACCTCACTGTGACTCCAAGAATTGCCCGCCCACGCTGTACCAGATGCCGTTCGAACGCTGTAATTCGAGCGAAGTGTATCCATTAGCAAGGCCTGCCATTCTGACTTGGTTATGGTAAGCCGCAGATGATGAAGCTTGTCCAATGAGTACAAGTCATTACTTTCTTTATCGATGCACACAAGATCAAGATTTCTATTTTCATAAGTCACGAGCGCAGTCGTCTCTCCAGAGCTTACAAGTTCACAATCTTGATGAACCGGATTTCTGGAAACTTCAAATTCCAATTGCTGACCAGGCAAAAGCGGATTTTTAAAAGTAAAAAGACCATCACTAGTAACAGGAAGTGATTCTGTACCCAACTTAATCTCCATACCGCGAATATCATTCATATCACTTACCGATCCACCCACGGGAAAACCTATTGAGCTAATAATCGAAACAAGCCTGCTTTCTGGCGGCAAAGAGCACCCCAGAGATATTCTTTGTGACGTATCATCTTTTCTAACTGGAACAGATAAATCAAATGAATCCATTTCGGATTCCATTATCGATTTTTCTTGAATATCTTGAGCAATTTCATCTTTATATAAAGTACATGTAAAGATTCCATCACCCTTGATTTGATTAACTCTTATAGAAAGATTCAAAAGCTTTTCATTATTCTCGTTTTTTTCAATCTGTAGTCTTATCGGACAAAATATTTCTGTCGCTCTATCGCGATTATTTGTAATTCCATCTTCAGCCCATATCAACGATTGATCCATTGTTTTAGCCTTGCAACTCGCAGCAGGAATAGTTAGCTGGTCAGCCGACAAAACATGAGAAAAAATTAACAGCAATACTACTAAAGTTGACTTGATCACATCTGATTGCTCCTGGCGTCGCTTAGCAAGAAGCAAATGGTCTTTGGTATACATCTAATAAGACTTCATAAAATGGGCTGGTTACACGTATTATACTAATACTTCTTGTCTCTAGCATAATCATTAACAATCCATCTTTAAGATAAGTAAGTTTTAGTGAGTAAAAATATGTTTGAAAAATACGCGATGATTACCATATATTTTTCAGTACTTATGCTGCTTGGATATTTGGCTTCTCGTCGCATTAATACCATGAGAGATTTCGTAATTGGAGGAAAATCTCTTAGTTACTGGGTAGCAGCATTTTCAGCTCAAGCCACTGGAGAATCCGCATGGCTTTTATTAGGAGTCACGGGCATGGGCGCCATGCTTGGTTTTTCGGCATACTGGATAGTAATTGGTGAGGCAGTGGGCGTTTTTGTCGCATGGTTTTTTATGGCACCGCGCTTCAAATATCTTACGGACAAATACGATTCTATTACTGTCATAGATTATTTGGTTTCCCGATTTGGATCTAAATCTCATCTACTAAGAATTATATCTGCCGTAGCACTTTCATTCTTTGTATTGATTTACATTTCGGCACAAATTGATGCTACCGGATCCGCTTTTGAATCGTTTCTCCAGTGGGACTACCATGCTGGTGCCCTAGTAGGATTCATTATCGTCGCTGCTTACTGCATTGCCGGAGGATTTCTCGCGGCAGCTTGGACGGACATGTTTCAAGGGGCAGTTATGCTTATCTGTTTACTCGTCCTGCCAATCGTTGCAGGTTTATCAGTTGAAAATTTCGACAACATCTATACCGAACTCGAAACTATAGATCCTGGCCTTGTTAGTATTTGGGGAGCGGGAGGAATAAATACGCTGAACGTTTCCATCGTCTTAGGAATGGCTCTTATTGGGTTAGGGTTTTTAGGATCTCCACAGGTTTTTGCTCGGCTGATCGCTATTAAGAACGAGACAGAAATAAGACGAGGAAGATGGGTGGCATTGGTCTTCACTATAATTGTCGATTTCTCAGCTGTCAGTATCGGCATACTCGGTCGTTATATATTTGCCGATCAAGGCACCGATCCTGAAGTTTTCCTAGGAAATGGTGCCCAGAATGTTTTATCAGAAATGGTGGAGTACACTTTTCCTGCTTGGGTAGTTGGTCTATATGTCGCAGCAGTTCTAGCAGCCATAATGTCTACCGTCTCCTCTCTATTAGTAATGGCTTCGGGCTCATTAACACATGATCTATATGCTCGGATATATAACCCAGGCTTGGGCGACAGTGAAGCCACTCTATTATGCCGAAGAATAACAATCGTAATGGCCTTGCTAGCCCTGTGTATTTCGATGACGGTCGCCTTCTTATCACCTGATCGCACTATTTTTTGGTTCGCAGTATTTGGATGGTCAGGAATAGGTGCCACATTCTGTCCGATGATATTGCTTTCATTGTTTTGGCCAAAGTTTACTGAGCGGGCAGCGATAGCATCCATGCTGACAGGGTTTTCAATGACCCTCATAAGTAAATTCTTTTTACAAGAAATTGACGGTGTAGGTGATTATGTCGCCGCCCTTGAAACTATGCCTCCATCATTTTTATCTGCTTTACTAGTCGGATATTTTGTTACTATTTTTTGGCCGGACACAGCTCTAGAAGAAAGATATTCCTCCGAATTAAGACGAGAAATGTCACCGGATCAAGATTTAAAAGCAGGTCGATCTTCGGCTTGAGTTACCAATAGGAGTGTATCCTTTAAGGCTAATTCAGAATGCACATCACCTGGCTCAACGAAGTAGCATCCACCTTCACTGATCCTTATCGAACCAGTCGCCTTTGCCTTTATCTCCATTTCACCCTCAAGCACCATGACTTGCACCCATCCAGGATGATCATGTTCGGGGATAAGCATATTTTTTGGCATACGGAAGAAAGCCGATCTCACGTCGTGATCACCTTCCCAGATAACACTCTTGTGCATCACGGTGCCGCCACGAACTGGTGCATCATTCCATGACAAATCTTCTTTATTATAGTAATACGTCATCGATGTGCCTTTTAGCCACTATCTAAGATATTTATGAAATAGGCAGATTAAATTTTGTTTATTATCTGATTTCCCACGAGATCGATTTGATCGAAGTGTCCATTCAAGTAGGCTGAAGAAATTTCATCTACACCAAGAGATTCCAATTCTTGTATTCTTTCGATGCAGTGACTCGCAGAACCGGCTATAGCAAAGCGATCTATCATGTCATCGGTCAAGTATTCCGTATGCTCAGCGCTAGAATCAAGGTGCCCACCATAATAATCATATTGATCGCGCTTGACCTCTACCATACTGAGCAGCTCTTTAGGCATCCCATGGTTGGGACCAGCCCTTACTACATCTTCCAAGTGATTTGTTGCGCAGGTGGCAGCCCATCGAGTATTGTCTCGCGCTTCCTTAAGATCATCTGAGACCCACATTCCGCACAATAAGGAAATTTCTACTTCGGAAGGATCTCGTCCTGCCTGCTCGGCACCTTGTTTAACATTGTCTACAGCCCACTTTACTGAGGCTGGATGTGTTCCAACTTGAAGCATCACTATATCAGCAATAGCTCCCCCGATTTTCAAATTACGAGGACCAGTAGCAGCGTAACAGAGAGGCACCTTTAGGTCTTGATCAGTGTATCGCAATCTGATTTCCGATCCAGCTTCATCAACCGTTTTTCCGTGCAACAAGTCTTGCATCTTCTTCAAGATAATTTCCATGTCAGCAGTTTTCACAGGCTTCATCCCGAGAGTTCTTACGGCACTATCTCCACGGCCCATGCCTAGTATCCATCTGCCAGGATATAAACCCGCGAGTGTTGCGGCCGCACTCGTAGGGACTGTGTAATGCTTGGTGACAGGATTACTTACAGCCGATCCGAAAATAAGATTATTAGTTTCCTGCATTGCTAGAGCAACATAGACGTAAGCATCTTCCCATAGCATCTGAGAGTCGACAACCCAAGCATAGGAATAACCGTTCTTTTCCAAAGCTTTAGATGTCTGAAGAAATTCAGGATATTCCTGCACTAATAATTGTGCTCCAATTTTCATAATATACTCCCTTACAATTTCACTAAAATATGAACTTCTTTTCTAGCACTCTTCTATTAGGATGCAAGTCTCATCGTAAGCTCATACTTGGTCTCATATACTCTCTATCTCGGAGAGTACTTCACTTAAACTATTCACTTGCCCCCATCCATTTCTAATACATTCTATAATTGGATCGTGCAAATGCGGCATAGTGGTTCCTGTACAATCTTCGATTACGATCGGCTTAAAATCCCTGAAAATTGCATCCTTCGTCGTGGCACCAACACACTGGTTAGTAAGAACTCCAGTTATGATAAGTGTTTCTGTCCCTAATCCTCTAAGTATCACTTCCAAACTGGTATTGTAAAATGCACTAAGACGAGTCTTCTCTACAAACCAATCTTCATCATTGTCAGGATTCAGATCTGCTAATATTTCGTAACCCCAAGTATTCTGCCTTAATCCTCCTTCCCTCAGAAACTCTCGAGTCTGCATGAAAGGCCCGCCATCCTCCAGGCTTTTAGTTCCATGCCTAGTCCAAACGATCGGAATACCTTTCTGTCGAGCGCACGGTATAAGTTCGTTGATGGGCGGGATGACTCGCTGCATGTGAGAAATATCGATTCCCTTCTTGGCATACCATCCGTCGTCATGTAAAAAATCATTCTGCGGGTCAATATTAAGTATTGTCGTCTTGGACGGGACAAGACTCCAGTTTGTCCTCGAAAAAGGTGTTGTGGCCATGCTATTAATTAACCTCCTTTCAGAAATTTTCTATTAGGCAAAAATTGAATTTACTTCTAGCATATCAATTTAACAGGTGCAATAAAGTGCTAATTAAATAAAATTAAAATTGCTCTCCAAGTAAAATTTAGACACCTCTAAATACCTGTTTTTTCCTAGGATCCCATGTTAACTTCGACAGCAATATGAAAATAATGAACTACGATACTAGAATCATTAACCTCTTATTGCTCAGCCTAGCGTGCATTGCACTGCTGATTTTTCCATTTCGAGCTTCTTCGGTAAATCACATTATTCCAGCCACCTTATGCAAGGCGTCTGATCCATCAACGAGTGTCGAATTAAAATCTCGAGAAAGCGGTCTGGAAAATCTGAGTCAGATCAATACTATTAATGTTATCTGTCCCCTTCCAGTTCGAGTTTATTCTGAGCAGTCAAAAACTTCCGAAGCACTAATGGATCTAAAGATATTTGTTCACAAAAATGAAAACGATTCTGTACCTATAGAGTGCGAGCTAACACATCAGGTCGGTTTTTCATTAGAAGAAAGCCTACTACCGACAAACACTAATACTGATCAAACACTGACTGAATTGAATTGGAAAGATATTTCCTATGAAAAATACGCCTTATCTGGATATGTAATCTCATGTGTCATGCAGCCTCAGTCTGTCATTAGTGCTATTCAAATTACTGGCAATGTTAAAGATAGTGATGAAACACTTGTCGGCTCTTATTGTGCTGGCGCGATGAATCCTATCGAGTTTGGTGAAGAGGTCACTTCTTTGCGGTATCTTGGAAACGATATTACCTTAACGGGAAAACCTACCGGTTCAGAATTCACCCTTCTAGGTCAAATAAATGAGATCGAGGTCAAAGCAACCTTTAAAATAGAAAATCCCGTAGAGTCTGGTTCACTAAGGTTAGAAGTCGGATCGATTCTTATAAATGGATGGTTCACACGTGGATCCTGTGCAGAAGTAAATTTAGCGGATGTGGACATCGAAAAGATAAGCACCTCAAATGTTATTTCTACTGCTCAATTAAAGGACATTTCACTCTTTAGATCATCCGCAGGTCATGACGCATCCGATGACTTTGAAAGTTGTCGATCTATGAAGCATTATCTAGAACCGATTGAAAAAGAAAATAGTATAAATCTGATTTATGCTCCTATAACCGGCACTGTTGTCAGCTTATCAGGGGAAGAGGGGGGAGGATTCGTTGATGACCAAAAGACCAATCAGCGGATAGGCATAAAGTCCTCATCAAACCCAGCCTATGAAATTATTCTATATCATGTGGATGTGCTAGAGGACTTGGACTTAGTGCTGGGACAAACTATAGTCGGAGGACAGACACTTGGACATGGCCGACTCGTTAGAGTCAATTCTGACGATCCTGAAGGATCCGTGGCCGATGCGAGTAATGATTTTGATATTTCGGTGAGTGTCGGAACAACTTCAGGTGTTGCCAACGTCAGTTATTTTAGTATAGCAAGCGATACTGTATTTGAAGAATATATGGACTGGAACTCAAAGATAACATCTAGAGAAAGCCTCATGATTTCGAAAGCATCTAGAGACGAATACCCTTTAAGCTGCGATGGTGAGGAGTTTACTAACGGTAATGAAGATCCATTGCCTAGATGGATATCAGACAAATAAATCTTAGTGATGTTTGGGATTAAAAAAACGATTACTTTAATTGCTATAAAAGAAAAAATTAGGCCCGTTTTCTCTCGTGTTCTTTAAGTTTAGTTTTTCGAACACGAATGGCAGAAGGCGTTATCTCAACAAGCTCATCGTCCTGAATAAACTCAAGAGCTTGCTCCAAAGTGAGCTCGAGCATTCCATTGAGAATAATAGCCTCATCCGAACCAGATGCTCTTATATTTGTCAGTTTCTTTTCCTTCATAGGGTTCACAGTTAAATCGTTATTCCTGCTATGCAAGCCTACAACCATCCCTTCATATACCACATCGTTAGGAGCAACCATCATTCTGCCTCGATTTTGAAGATTAAAAAGTGCAAACGCTACGGCCTTACCGGCAGAATTGGAGATAAGTACTCCATTTGATCTGGATCCACCAACATCAGACATTTTTGGTCCAAAGCCCGCTGAAGAAAAAGACATGATGCCGGTACCAGAAGTTTGTGATAAAAACTCGGGCCTGTATCCCATAACACCTCGCGTAGGTATTCGAAAATTCATCCGTACTCGGCCTCTGTTGTCGGATTGAATTTCCTGAAGCTCCCCTCTTCTTTCTCCTAAAGATTCCATGATTTTTCCCTGATGCTGTTCTTCCACATCAAGCGAAAGATTTTCAAAAGGCTCTTCAAGAAGACCATTATTATCTTTTAGGATAACTTGAGGTCTAGACACAGCAAGCTCATAACCTTCTCTTCGCATAGTTTCAATAAGAATGGACAAGTGTAATTCGCCTCTTCCTGACACCTTGAATCGATCCGGATCCTGAGTGTCTTCTACACTCAAAGCCACGTTATGTAGAGCCTCAGTAATCAAACGCTGCCTAAGTTGTCGGCTAGTAATATATTTTCCTTCTTTACCAGCTAAGGGCGAGTCATTAACACAAAACATCATCGTTAAAGTAGGCTCATCTACATTCAAAGCCGGCATAGCTTCGGGTGATTCTATAGCGCATAAAGTATCTGAAATACCAAGCTCACCCGCACCGGTGACACAAACAATGTCTCCAGCAATCGCATCTTTTTGCGACACCAACTCTAATCCTTTATACCCATAAATATTTAGAATTTTTGCTTTCCGCTGATCACCATCTCTATCTATCACTAATATTGGTGAATTACTTAGTATACGACCACGGCGCACACGTCCAATACCCATTACCCCTTCATAATTCGAATGTGCGAGTGAACTTATTTGCATCTGAAACGATCCTTCAACATCGACTGTTGGAGGTGATACCTGGGAGATAATGAGATCAAGAAGCGGAGTCATGGACTGCTGGAGACTCTCTATCTCTAAACCAGCCAACCCTTTCAATGCTGACGTATAAACTGTCGTGAAATCGAGCTGATCTTCATTTGCGTCCAAACTAATAAATAGATCAAATACTTCATCAATGACACGATCAGGGTCCGCACTCTCTCTATCTATTTTATTGACAACGACAATCGGTCTTAAACCAAATGCAAATGCTTTTTGTGTTACAAAGCGCGTTTGTGGCATCGGCCCATCAACAGCGTCAACAAGCAATAGAACCGCGTCCACCATGGATAGTATGCGCTCGACTTCACCACCAAAATCGGCATGCCCGGGTGTATCAACGATGTTTATTCGCATTCCTTCATATTCAATCGCTGTATTCTTTGAAAGAATAGTGATGCCACGTTCTCTTTCTAAATCATTGCTATCCATTATTCTCTCGTGCTGAGAACCATCAACGGTATTTGTATCCTGCAAAAGGCGATCGACCAAGGTCGTTTTGCCATGATCCACATGTGCAATGATTGCGATATTTCTAATTTTAGTACTATCCAAAATTTACTTATTCCTCATTTCAGGAGTTAAATTAGTGGAAGGAAAATGAAGAATTAAAATTCCTTATTTACTAAGAAAAAGAGACTAAATTCTTTAGGGGCAAGGCCTATGATAACCGACTAATAAAAAATCCTCCATTTTAAGAAAGATCAAGTATTTACATTTGCTATTTTAAAAGACGGCTCGGCAATTTTTTTTCAGCTCCTCTGAGAAAATATTCGCTAACAGCTCCACCTCATGCATCGCGACAAAAGTCTCTCTTACAACTAATGCTATTTCTCGATGAGGACTATTTTCTCCTAAGCAAACCTTCCTTAGGGCAAGGTCATTATCTACAAGTTCCGCAGTTGCCATTGCCGGTATTAAAGTGGTGCCCATCCCACCTTTAACTAACTGAATCAATGTGCTCAAATTTGACACTCTAAATGAGTGCTGGTGGCCATAAGATACATTACAAGCAGATAGAACATGATCGGTCAGACAATTTCCTTCTTCCAAAAGAATCAGCTCAGATAAATCCAGCTCTCTCGCAGTTATTTTATGAGTCTTCGATCTTTCATCGTCAACTCTACAAATCCAGAAAAAATCTTCAGCCCAGAACTTCAAAACTCTCAGCTCTTTAATCGGGTATGGGAGGGCTAATATACCCATATCTATTTCCCCATTTTGAATTTGATTCACCAATTCGTGAGATTTCGCTTCAACCAATTGCAGCTCTAGTTCTGGATAATCTCTGTTTAGTCTTGGCAGCACTGTAGGAATAAGAAAAGGACTTATCGTAGGTATCATTCCAATCGAGATTTTGTGCGATAGCGGCTCAGCATAGAGCTGTGATATCTTTTTTATATCCTCCACTTCTAAAGAAATTGCTGCAGCCTTCTCCAAAAAAGCTTCGCCCTGCTTTGTAACAATTACCCTACGATTATCGCGCTCAAAGATTTTAAAGCCCAACTGTTTTTCAAGCTCGCTAATCGCATTACTTAGCGTAGAAGCTGAGATAAAGCACTCATCAGCAGCTTTCTTAAAATGTAAAGTTTTTCCGATGCGCAGCGCATAATTTATCTGTTTGAGACTAATCATATATGTTTTATTTTTTAAAGTATGAAGTTCACTAATTACATATTTACCAAATGATACAAAATGTAATATGGTAGATCTATATTAAGAAATGACAGCACGAATTTTGAACCGATTGGATTGATATTTCTAATCAATTAAATTTTTATCTAAAGGGAATTTAAACTGTTTACGAGCATATAAACCAAAAAAATTAATAGACGAGGAGTCCGCAATGCTTTCAAAATCTTTATACGCTTTAATCGGCATTACTATCGCCACTTCGATAGCAGTCACTAATAACTCCTTAGCGGCAGATGGTATGGCTAAATCAACTCAATTTTGGTGGCCAGAAAGATTGAATCTTGAGCCGCTGAGATCTCAAGACCCAAGATCTAACCCTTATGGGGACAATTTTGACTATGCAACAGCTTTTGAAAGCATCGACCTGCAGTCGCTAAAAAGTGATATCGAGGATACCTTGACGCAGTCTCAAGATTGGTGGCCGGCGGATTGGGGACATTATGGTGGTCTAATGATCAGGTTAGCCTGGCACACTGCGGGAACTTATAGAATTCATGATGGACGGGGTGGAGCCGATGGCGGTCAACATCGATTCGAACCTCTCAATAGCTGGCCGGATAACGCTAATCTCGATAAAGCACGCCGCTTACTTTGGCCAGTAAAACAAAAATATGGCAGAAGTTTATCTTGGGCCGACTTGATGGTTTTAGTGGGAAATGTCGCACTAGAATCTATGGGTTTCGAAACTTTAGGTTTTTCAGGTGGACGTGCCGATGAATGGGAGGCAGATCTCGTCTACTGGGGACCAGAAACTGAAATGCTCGCCAGCGATAAAAGATATGACAAAAATGGGAAATTAATAAAGCCGATGGGTGCCGTACAAATGGGCTTGATCTATGTTAATCCGCAAGGACCAATGGGAAATAATGATCCGCTTGCTGCAGCCGAACATATGCGTGAATCTTTCGGAAGAATGGCAATGAATGATGAAGAGATCGTAGCTTTAGTTGCGGGAGGACATACATTAGGAAAAGCACATGGAGCACACTCAGGTAGCTGCGTAGGCGCAGAACCCGCAGGAGCAAGTATCGAAGAACAAGGATTGGGGTGGAAAAATAAGTGTGGTACGGGCAAAGGCGCTGATACGATGACGAGTGGTTTAGAGGGCGCTTGGACCTCTACGCCAACAAAATGGTCAATACTCTATCTAGAAAACCTTTTTCGATTTGACTGGAAGCAAACGAAGAGTCCCGCGGGCGCAACACAGTGGATTCCAACGGATGAATCCGCCTCAGCCTTAGTACCAGATGCACATGATCCTAGCCTTAGACACGCACCAATTATGTTTACGACAGATATTGCGCTCAGAAAAGACCCCGGGTTTAGAGAAATCTCATCTCACTTTTTAGAAAATCCTAAAGAATTTGATCTCGCCTTTGCCAAGGCTTGGTTCAAACTTACACATCGTGATCTTGGACCATCCAGCCGTTATATAGGCGATGAGATACCCGCAGAGGAATTTATCTGGCAAGATCCTATTCCAAGTGTCGATCACCGCTTAATAAGTGCTCGTGACTCTCAAAAATTAAAGAAACAGATTCTAGAATCAGAACTAACTATCTCAGAGCTTGTAAAGACCGCTTGGGCATCGGCCTCAACCTTTCGAGATTCCGACATGCGGGGCGGAGCAAATGGAGCTCGTATCCAACTCGAACCTCAAATTAATTGGCAAGTTAATGATCCAGAGGAATTGGCAAGAGTAATAAAAATATTAAAAGGTATAAATTCCGATTTTAATGAATCTCTGTACGGTGACAAAAAAATATCACTCGCGGACACGATAATTTTAGGTGGCGCCGCTGCTATTGAAAAAGCAGCAAGTAATGCAGGCATTGCACTTTCAGTCCCTTTTACACCTGGAAGAACAGATGCATTGCAAGCCATGACAGATATAGAATCATTCGCAGTGCTCGAGCCGACAGCAGACGCCTTTCGTAATTATTACAGCCGCGAAAGTTATGGATCACCAGCTGATATGCTGGTGGAAAAAGCTGATTTGTTAAACCTCTCAATACCCGAGATGACAGCACTAATTGGAGGACTGCGTGTTCTCGATGCCAATACTAATGGAAGCAAGCATGGTGTATTTACCGAAACTCCTGGATCATTAGATAATGACTTCTTCACTAATCTTTTGGATATGTCAGTACAGTGGACGAAATCAGAAGAGCATAGCGGGATATATGAAGGAAGAGATCGAAAAACTAATGCTCTAAAATGGACAGCTACTCCCGTGGATCTTATCTTCGGTTCTAACTCCGAGTTGCGCGCAATTGCAGAGGTTTACGCGTCAAGCGATGGCAAAGAAAAACTTGCTAAAGACTTTGTCTTAGCATGGGATAAAGTAATGATGCTGGATCGTTTTGATCTGTAAAAGATGTGGCCATGGCCTTGTCTGTAATGTAAATTGGCGATGATACAACATCGCCATTTTTTCGGACTAGAGGTGGTTACTGAAAAACGACCTGATGAATAAAAATATCCTAATCTATTTACTCCTAGCAATAGTCCTGAAAAGCACCGGCGGGTTAGCTCAAGAGTCTAGTTCTATAGAACGCTTTATCTCTCATGGCTCTTCCTGCAAGGCCTCTGATCCAGCCCTAAGTCTCAAGTTACAATCAAGAGAGAGCGGCCTTACTAATACACATGAAACCCTTAGTCTTAAAGTGGTCTGCCCTCTTAAAAGACGAAGCTTTTCTGAAGCGTCTAATTCTAACGATACGGCATTTCGCGCAAGGATTATATTAGGTAATAGCAGTGAAACGGCTCAATCAGTTAATTGTCAACTTCAAGAACTTCTGGGTCCTAAAGTTGAGAATGAATGGTCGGCATTAATTTCTATAACTGCTGATGCTACTCAGAGTAATGAATATACCTGGGATGTCGTAGCCGCTTCTTCCCCAGATTTGAGCTTAATGAATATTTCCTGCGACTTACCACCAGGTATATCGCTAATTAATGTTCATACCGAATCGAGCGATCAAACACCCTTTGATAGCAGCAATCTGCCTCAGATTTCAACTTTTCAAAGTAAACCGAGTGATCAGTTTATAGTAGATCTTAATGTCGTAAATAACGGTCACATCTATCGAGGCAAGGATGCTAATAATCCGCATTCAGGTGCACACGTCCAATTTAAGGAAATTTATTTTGATAATTATGCTGAATCAGGTGAGCTTTCCGATTTACCAAAAATATATGCAGCCTTTGACGGCGTGATCACTGGTGTGGATTATTATTTTGCTCAAAGCACGGGCAATTATCGTTATGGTTATCTAATAGAGTTTGCTAAGTCAGATGGTAGAAATGTCCGCTTTAATTACTCCATAGAACCAATGCTTGACCCAAAGGATGAAGATTTCTACCGCAAATTCTTATTAAAAAAACAAGGAGATGTCGTACGTAAAGGAGATTTAATAGCCTATATGTACTCTTCTACCGGCGATGAGTACATAAATGGGGTTTGTGGATTCAAGGCCAATTGTACACCAGCTTCAAATGCCCATATTCACTATGATATTGCTAAGAATGGAGGTAGCTTTATGTCACCTTCCATTTTTAACGATAGCATTATGCTTCAACTCTCAGGGCAACTAAGAGGGGGTAATGTTCATAAAGATTGCGGCGGTCCTTGCGGACCCGAAGAGTACATTGAATACACTGAGTGTGCGGATTCTGGTGGAATGGGCTACAAGCTTAAGAGTGAAGAAAATCCATTTGAGGATAAAGCAGCTGACTGCCTGTAATAACCCAACATTTTTCACATACTGAACAAATCTTCATCATCAATCGAGAATCTACTTTCCCCGCCTCCATAGCGTTCTACATCTTTTGCAAAAGAGGTCGACCCATAGGCTAATTGATTCACACCAATGAACTCACCATCCTCCAAAATCCTCTCATAAAATAAAAGTGGCTTTCCCAATTTTTGGGCTATCAATCGCAAGTGTTCAAGCGAATCTGGAGGTATCGATTCACCCGTTGGTATTGCTCTAAGAACTTTCCAATCACGCCAGTTTCGATCCGTTAGAACGATGACACCAGACAAACTAGGCTTTAAGTTTTCAGGCAGATCACTATCTTCCTCCATCCAAGCGCAGAGGAACTTTCTACAGGGATCCTCGGGTCTATCAGAATAGATTTTGCAACCATTTGCGGTACAGTGCATGCAAGGAACTCCAGGACGCATCCCCAGTTTTTCTACATGGAGCCATCCTTCACAACAAGCAATGCATGTGCCACATTGTCTATTTTGCATAAAGATAAATAATCAAAAGCCTCCAATTATACAAACACTATCTTTTGGGAGAAATAATTTTAGGACCTAACCTCTAGGAGGGAGTCCGTGAAGCAAAGTTAAAAATTTAAGTTTAGTCCCTCCTCGTCTATGCTCACTCAATGCCTGATAATCAGGGTCGGCATACCAATTTTTAGCAGCCTCCTCTGAGGGGAATTTAAAAAAAACCATTCTACCTTCTACCGGCTCTTCTCCTTCAAGGTGGATAGTAGAGTCATCAAAAGTAAAAAATTCACCTCCGTGCCGCTTTAAAATAGGGAAAAACCCTTTTTCGTAATTACGATATTCATCTGCATCATGAATTGTAAAATTTGCTACTACAAATGCTGGTGCGTCTGACATAAACCTACTCCTTTAGACATTTAACCAATATGACTCTATATATTTGAGAACCAATCTGACAAAGCATCACAAATCTGATCTGGCGAATCTTCCTGAATAAAGTGCAGACCTCGCACTGTAACCTCTTCTTGATTTGACCATGTCCGGCAATATTCTCTAGGCCTTCCAGTCAAAATAGACCCTGGGTCGGCATTTATAAATAGCTTCGGAATAGTACTCGTCTCTAGAAACTTGCCATAAGCGGTCACCACATCAACCATATTTTGCGGACTTCCTTCAATTGGAATTTGTCTAGGCCAATTAAGCGTGGGCTGTCTGGTAGAAGGCTCTAAAAAAGGAGCTCGATAGGCATTCATCTCCTCAGACGTTAGCTCACGCAATATCGAACTAGGCAACACACCTTCTACAAATAAATTGCGTGCCAAAACTAAATCCTCGCCTTTTTCTGAGCGGAAGCCTTTAAAAATACCGACAGCATCTTCAGGCCAGTCATCCCAAAAAAGAGGACAAACAATTGCTTCCATGTAGGCAATCCCGCGCACAGCAGTAGAATTATTTTTCGCCCAATGAAAACCTAGGGCACTGCCCCAATCATGCAAGATAAATATTATGTTTTCTTCTATCCCAATCTCTAAAAATAGCTCATTTAGAAAATGATAGTTCACATCGAAGGAATAACGATCTGATCCATCCTCGACTGGTAATTTTTCTGAGTCTCCATGCCCAATAAGATCGGGTGCGATCACTCTTCCGTGAGAAGCTAGGCGCGGGATGATATTTCGCCATAGAAATGAAGATGTAGGATTCCCATGAATCAATACTATTGGATCGCCCTTCCCGTCCTCCAAATACGCGATTTTTCGATTTTTGACTGTAACAAATTTCTTTAAAACTGCCATTTTTTTACACTTCATATTAGTGAGAGAAGTATAATGGTTGTAAAATTAAAAGAAATAAACTAAAAGACCCTAAATGCCATCAAAAAAGTATTGGAGTCCCGCAATCGCCACTATTCGGCTAAAAGTCTCTTCTGGCTGCCTAATGAAAATGGTGGACCCTTAGATGCAACATGTACATCATCGAGCATGTCATCTCTGCGAAGCCATTTGTGGATTAAAAATTACGGTAGAAGCTGGGAAAGTAATGCAAATTAAAGGAGACCCCGAAGATCCTTTGAGCCGCGGGCACATATGCCCAAAGGCAATTGCACTTAAAGACTTGCATGAAGACAAGGATAGGCTTCGTTTTCCTGTAAGAAAAATTATTGATAAAACAGGTGTTGTATCTTGGCAAGAAATTGGATGGGACGAAGCGTTAAAAGAAACGGCTCTAGCGCTAGTTAAAGCTAATAACACTTATGGGGTTGATTCCATTGGAGCCTACTTTGGGAATCCCTCAGTTCACAACTATGGAATGCTGACTCACCAAAATAATTTATTTAGGTTTTTCAAAACTAAAAATCGTTTCTCCGCCACTTCAGTTGATCAGTTACCTCACCATTTAGTTAGTATGTGGATGTTTGGCCATAAATCTTTATTCCCTATTCCAGATATCGATAGAACAGATTATTTTTTAATGTTAGGTGCAAATCCACTGGCATCCAACGGGAGTATGTGGACGGTGCCCGACGTTAAAAAGCGTATTAAATCCCTAAAAAATCGCGGTGGAAAGTTAATAGTAATTGATCCGCGCAAAACCGAAACAGCAAAGATTGCTACGGAACACTTTTTCATCAAACCAGGCACAGATGCAATTCTTTTAGCCTCTTTACTCCGAACACTAATAGTAGAGTTAAATGCTGATGGCAGACAGCTTAAATCGTTAATACAGGGTCTCGATAAAGTTAAGATACACTTAGGGGAATTTAGACCTGAGTCGGTGGAGACTATCACAGGAATAGATGCGAGTAACATTCGGCGCCTTGCTGAAGAACTATATGAAGCGCCTGCAGCGATTTGTTATGGACGAATGGGAGTATCTACTCAGCGACATGGAACATTATGTCAGTGGCTCATTCAACTAATTAATGTGGTAACGGGAAATCTAGACAAATCTGGCGGCTCTTTGTTCACCTTGCCCGCAGTCGACCAGGTGCCCAACACAAGACCCGGGGGATTTGGTCGTCACCTAAGTAGAGTTAGAGGACTTCCGGAGTTCGACAATGAGCTGCCAGCCAGCACACTTGCAGATGAGATATTGACTCCAGGCATTGGTCAAGTAAAGACTTTGTTTACAGGAGCTGGGAATCCAGTTCTATCGACACCAAATGGATCAAAGCTCGATCAAGCACTGGAAAAGCTAGATTTCATGGTATCACTGGATTTTTATATAAATGAAACAACCCGCCACGCTGACATTATTTTGCCCCCAACATCCCCTCTAGAGCATGATCACTATGATTTAGCATTCCATATTAACTCCATTCGAAATACAGCAAGATTTAATGAACCTGTATTTGAAAAGCCTTTGGGCGCATTACACGACTGGGAAATTTTCACCCGATTAGGTGAGTTAGTTGCTAAAGAATTAGGGCTTGAGCCGCGTCCAACTTTCTCTCCTTCAGAATTAATTGATGCAAGTTTAAAGAACGGTCCATATGGGACAGGAAGAAAAGAAAATTTATCTCTCGAGACACTTCGTCAACATCCATCTGGCGTTGACCTGGGACCTTTAAAGACAATGCTTCCAGAAAGACTGCTTAATCCTAACAAGAAAATAATTTGTGATACAAATGAACCAATCGAGGCACTATCTAAACTATCTAGCGAGTTTAATGAGCCATCAGAATCAAGCTTATATCTAATTGGCCGACGTCATGTCAGATCTAATAATTCATGGATGCACAACTTTAGACGACTGGTGAAAGGCAAAAATAGATGCACCTTGTTGATGCATCCTGATGATATAAAAAAGAGAGATCTCACAGACGGTAATACCGTTCGTGTAACTTCGAGAGTGAAATCTATAGATGTCTCAGTTGAAAAATGCTTAGAAATAATGCCAGGCACAGTCAGTCTCCCGCACGGATACGGCCACACTAGAAAGGATATTCAGCTTAGCGTTGCAGAAACTACTGCTGGAGCTTCATGCAATGATATTACTGATGAGAGATATTTGGACAAATTATCTGGTAATGCTGCCCTGAATGGCGTTTTGGTTTCGGTAGAAAATATTTAAAAGGAAATCCCTGGATAATAAAGATAGGTCGACATAAATTGAAAGAGGTTATCTTAAGCTTTGGCGATAAACCCAATAACCAACAATTTCCTTCATCGCAAGACTCGTGCGATATAAATTCCCAACAGATGGAATCCAACGGGACAAGATCGGGTCGGCAATAGATCTTTGATGATCCGAAGCGACGGGGATCACTTCCACTTCTAAATCAAGCGTCCGATCAAATATCCATTTTGCTCGGCGCATGTGGTATGCCGACGTAACTAGAAGAATTTTTCTTGCTTGTTGATCACGCAAAATCTTAGCCGTTAATTCGGCGTTGTGCCTAGTATCAATAGCCTTTTCTTCTAGTATAATAGCCTCTAAAGGAATTCCCATTAATTCTAATATATCGCGCATAAGCGAAGCTTCTGAAACCCCTCCATTTGCAGCTCCTCCTGTTAAAATGATCAAAGGCGCTTTACTTAACTTAAAAAGCTTAAGAGTGGTCACTATTCGGTCTGCCGATTCATTCAGATTTCCCATATCCCCACCATGGGTCAATCCTGAAGTCGCGCCCCCAAGTAAAACAATAGCATCAGCTTTTGGTATAGAAGCAAACACAGGAGCTTCAAAATTCTTTTCAAGGTCAGTCAACAGCCAATCTGCAAAAACAGCGGTAGATGACAACCAAAGCCATGCTAAAGCTAGAAGCACCGTGGTAATAGCGAGACGTCGACAAGAAAGCCAGAACAATACTAAGGATAAAACAATCATTAAAATTGACTGTGAAAGGGGAAATATAACGAGCGACAACCACTTCTTAATAAGGAAGACAGTCATACTAGAAAATCTAAAGCTTAAACTCCAAAAGGATCGCTCAAAACAATCGTATCTACTCGATCAGGTCCAGTAGAAATAATGTCAATCGGAACCCCAGTGACATTTTCTATTTTTGCTATATAGGCAAGAGCATTAGATGGAAGATCATCCATATTTTTAATACCTGCAGTACTCTCGGACCAACCTGACAAGGTTTCATATATAGGAGTAAGGTTTTCATAATCGTCAGCATCCATAGGATTTCGAATAGCATCACCCTCCAAATCTTTGTAACCAACACAAATATTTATATATTCTAATCCATCTAAAACATCCATCTTGGTTAGACAAATTCCTGTTACCGAATTTATAGCAACCGCATTCTTTATCGCAACGGCATCAAACCAACCACATCGCCGAGGTCTACCAGTAGTAGCGCCAACCTCGCCTCCTCGTTTGCTTAAGTGTTCTCCAACTTCATCAAAAAGCTCCGTAGGAAATGGCCCTGAACCCACTCTAGTCGTGTATGCTTTGGTTATACCCAGAACATAATCAAGATATAATGGGCCAAATCCAGAGCCAGTAGCCGTACAGCCGGCGGTAGTATTTGAACTAGTCACATATGGGTATGTACCATGATCAATATCAAGAAGAGAACCTTGAGCACCTTCAAATAGAATATTCCCGCCTTCATTACGGATATCAAACAATTTGCTAGACACGTCTGAAATCATTGATTTCAATTGCTCTCCAAAATTTAAATATTGCTCTAATATCTCATCCACATCCTGAATAGATACCCCATAAAAATGTTTTAATTGAAAATTGTGATAGTCCATCACTTGGGATAGTTTTTCTGCAAATTTCTTTGGTCGCATCAGCTCACCCAAACGAATACCTCTTCTCGCGACTTTATCTTCGTACGCTGGACCAATACCGCGTCCCGTAGTACCAATACGATTAACACCCCTGTGCTCCTCTCTGGCATTGTCTAGTGCGACGTGATAAGGGAGTATTAGCGGACAAGCAGGAGAAATAAGCAATCGGTCTCTTACAGGAATATCAGTTTTTTCCAGTCCCACAATCTCTTTTAATAAAGCGGCAGGGTCGATTACGACTCCATTACCTATAAGACAAACTACTTCCTTTCGCAAAATACCTGACGGAATAAGATGTAGGATGGTTTTCTTACCATCGATAACGAGCGTGTGTCCCGCATTATGTCCACCTTGAAACCGGACCACCGCATTTGATCTATTCGTTAAGAGATCAACAATCTTTCCTTTTCCTTCATCACCCCACTGAGTGCCAAGGACAACAATATTCCTACCCATATCGAAGAATTCGCCTAATAAATTTTATTTTTGCTGAACTATCCAGTCATTATTAGAGTTGGTTAAATAACGATCAAATTGATCGTTTTGATTATCACCAGGCAGTTGCATTACAACTCTCTCACCTTTTTTGCGCAATTCAGCGATTGCCTCACGTAATCCAGGATCATCAGAATAAGGAGCTGAAATAACTTTAGATCCAACGTCTTCACATAAAAGTGAAGAATAAAATTGCATTAGGACTTTTAAATCAGCACCAAACCCAGTGGCGGAGCGAGACCTGCCAAATATTGAGCCAACGTTATCATAGCGCCCCCCATTTGCAATTGCCTGGCCAAAATTAGATGTATAAGCGGCAAAAACAATACCAGTATGGTAGTTGTAACCACGAAGTTCAGCTAAATCGACATAAATATTTATTTCTGGCCTTCGTATCCGCATAGAGTCAATAACTTCGCTGAGCAAATCGATTGAATCCACTGCAGCAGGTGCCACTTCAAGGACAAGTTCTCTAGCACTTAGCAATACTGAAGCATCACCATTAAGCCGCGCTAGCGCTAAAAAAATTTTAGCAAAAGATTCATCTAGTGACTCAAGCACCCTCTCTAAATCTGGAATTGATTTTCGTTTTAAAGCATCAACCACCTTCGCTTCGATTTTCTTTTCCAGCTCCGCAGATTTAAGCAAACTTTGGACAACGCCGACATGACCCAAGTCCAACGTTAAGTCATCTCTAGAGCATGAAAGACCAGATAGTTCGACAGTTTCTAGCATTAGATCAATAATTTCTATATCTGCTTGCACACTCGATTCACCAAAAATTTCTGCGCCAACTTGAATAGGTGAACGACTGGATCCAGCAGATTTTGGTTTGGCATGAAGTACTGGCCCAGCGTAACATAGCCGATTAATACCGGAATCACTCATGCTATGAGCATCCATCCGAGCAACCTGAGGAGTTAAATCGGCTCTGACACCCATCATCCGTCCACTTAGTTGATCTGGAATCTTACAGGTAAGTAAGTCTAAGTCAGCCCCAAGACCCACTAGCAAAGATTCGGTGAATTCCGCCAATGGTGGCTCAACTAGTTGATACCCCCAGCTATGATATAGGTCTAGCAATTCTCTTCGAAGGGACTCTAATACAAAAGCTCTCTTCGGCAAAACTTCATCAACACCATCAGGAAGTTGCCAACTATTATTATCACTCATGACTTCACTCTAGTTGACTATATAAAGTAGAAACAATCCGAAGATCATACTACCCAAGCCAAAGTTACGTATAATCCTATCGTCCATCTGGACTACCAAAGTCATCATTTGTCGCCAGCGATTAGGACTCAAAAAAGGCAAAAACCCTTCTAAAATAAAAACCAGGGAAACAGCGACTGGAAGAACCTGCCAAAACTCCATCTAAAAATCTAATCTCAGCAATTACGCTGAAGAAAAAATATAAGGTCGTATCAATTGCATAAAATATTTTTATAATCTGTAATCATGGCTAGACGTCTCCGAGCTAAAACGAAAATTAAGTTAATGTTTGAAAAACTACTTACCACCTGCTGGATCTTTCAAATATCTAAAAAATTCGGAATCCGGACGAATAAGTATGATATCTCCAGAATTCAAAAATGAATCTTGGTACGCTCTTAAACTTCTGGTGAAAGAGTAAAACTCCCTATCCTGATTAAACGCCTCCGCGTAAATTCGTGTGGCGGTGGCATCGCCAGATCCTCTGACTTGCTCAGCATCACGGTAAGCATTAGCCGCCAGAACGGTCACCTCTCGATCCGCTGCCGCCCGAATGCCTTCAGCGAGCTCTTGACCTTGTGCCCTGCGCTCTCGCGCTTCTTTCTCTCTTTCTGCATTCATTCTACGATATACAGATTCAGACACATCAGGTGGGAGGTCTATTTTTTTTACTCTAACATCAACAATCTCCACACCTAATTCTTCTCGAGCTACTACGTCTATTTGACGCGTAATCGCGTCCATCAACTGATCTCTTTCTCCTGAAACAACTTCCTGAATAGTCCTTCCTGCTACTTGATTGCGCAAACCATCGTTTATCCTTTGTGCAAGTAGTGCCATAGCTCTATTTTCTTCACCGTTTGTAGCTGTATAAAATTTAGCCGTATCTGCAATTCTGAACTTAGCGTAAGAATCTACTATTAACGCTTTTTTCTCCTGGGTAAAAAATCGCTCTGGTTGAGAGTCAACTGTTAAAGTTCTTCCGTCGAATTTCCTGACATTGTTAACAAATGGAATCTTAAAATGTAGTCCTGGAGTGATATCTAAATTCACCACCTCACCAAAGCGAAGTAAAACTGCCCGCTCTGTTTCTTTTATTACAAAGACAGAATTGCTCAGCAGGAAAAATGCTATCGCTACTATGCTAGTTAGAAAAAGATTTCGAGTGCTCATGCTATCTTCCCCCTCTTCTATTTTCACCCGCTACTGCTGCATCCAAGCGAAGTTGCTCCGTAACAGCATTTGTGAGTTCACGAATATTAGAACTGTTTATATCAAGGGCCCTGCTATTTTGAAGCTTGGCAGGAGCAATTTTATCCAGTGGTAAATAAATCATGTTATTACCTCCCTCAACATCCACCATTACTTTACTCGTATTACTTAAGACATCTTCAATCGCATCAATATATAACCGCTCTCGAGTAACGGCAGGAGCTTTTTTAAACTCCTGAAGCAATTTATTAAACCTATCAGCTTCACCTTCGGCGTTGGCTATAACCTGCTGTCTATAAGCGTCAGCTTCTTCGAGCTGCCGTTGCGCCTGACCTCTAGCCTCTGGAACAATACCATTCGCATAGGCTTCCGCTTCATTCTTTACCCGTTCTTCGTCCTCCCTCGCCTTAATAACGTCGTCGAACGCTGCTTGAACTTGAGATGGCGGATTAGATTCATCGACATTAACTTTGCTAATCCTAATTCCCGTGCCGTATAATCTGATATAGTCCTGGAGTCGCTCCTGCACATCTATAGCGATACCTGCTCTACCCTCCGTGAGCACCATATCCATCGGCATATCACCAACAACATGTCTGAGCGCACTTTGTGCCGCATGCTGGAGAGATCTCTCTGGATCTCTCACTTCTAATACAAATTTAGTTGGATCATCAATTACATATTGAACCGATAGCTTAACCTCGACAATATTCTCATCTTGAGTCAACATTATTTCGCGAAAACTTGCAGCACGAACTTTTGTAGTATTTACGACAATTACCTCATCAATTAATGGCGGATTCCACTGCAAACCCGGTTGAACCGTATCAAAATATTTTCCAAACCGCAGGACAACCGCTCGCTCCTGCTCGTCAACTTGATAGAATCCAGACAAAGCCCAAACAAAAATAACAGCAAAAAACCCGACAAAAAGTAACGATTTGCTAGCTTTATTTCCGCCTCCAGAAGATCCACCACCAAAAAAACTGCCCAACTGGCGTTGCAATTTCTTTAGAGCCTCATCGAGGTCAGGCGGACCTTGATTTCCACCTCCCCATGGGTCGCGAGGATTGTTTCCACCATTAGACTCATTCCATGCCATACATATCTCCACTTCTGACTAAATAGAAGTCTAACAGAAATCTAATTTAGATTTAGATAGACTTACCAAGAAAAAATTCACTGCTTGTTCGGCCAACTAGTCGATTCCATTGCTCTATCGGCAACTCAATAGATAA